>JAGXSC010000020.1 GCA_018334075.1 Actinomycetota bacterium | reverse complement strand
GAACATGGAAGAGCGACCGAGACGATCCTTAAGGTGGCCGAACGCGAGAAAGTGGACCTCATCGTCATGGGAACCACTGGATTGACCGGCATAAGCAGAATACTCATCGGGAGCACTGCGGACAAAGTCACTCGATTGTCTAAATGCCCTGTCATGGTGGTCCACTAGATTACCGCGAGTCATCGCCGGCTGGTCCGCCCCCGAAATGAGTACCGTCTGAAGTGTTAGGGTCTCCTCGTTTCGGCGTCGACAGCTCGGCCGGGCGGCGTCACCGCGGCTATTATGTATACTTACGATGTATATTCTGGGCACGAAGAGAGGAGTCTTCATGAGGCTGTCAGCTCGCAACCAACTCAGGGGCACGGTGACCGCAATCAAGGAAGGTGCTGTGGAGGCACAGGTCAGCATGGACGTCGGTGGACAGAAGCTGACTGCCGTAGTGACGATGGACGCGGTGCAAGAACTGGGTCTGACCACGGGTGCCCAAGTCGTCGCGGTGATCAAGGCTGATAATGTAATACTCGCAGTCGAGTAGTACCAGAGCAACCGGGCGAGATCGAGGGGGTAAGTTGAGGAAGTTCGGGGTTGTTGGCATCGTCTTCGCGGGCATCATGCTCATCAGTCAGGCCATCGCGCTTTCCGGCGTCCCGATTACTTACGCAACACTCGCCTTCGACATGGGCTCTCTGCCAGCTTGGGTCTACCTCACCGCCATGATTCCCGCCCTCGTCGCGTTCTTGCTGGGGGTCGTTCTTATTATCCAGCGCCACGCGGTCGCTGAGATGTTGTTTGAAGACACCGAGGCGCCTGGAGCCGTCGAACCTCAGGAGGCGCTGAGACTCGGACTGATACTGATGGGGATCTGGCTCGTGGCCAGTGCAGTGCCGTCGTTGCTCCTCGCTGTCTCGCAAGTCATCCAGCAGTCGCTCGCATTCACGTCGGTCTGGGAAGGCTACCCGGTCCCTGGCCAAGACGCCTGGGGCGCCTTCTCGTACACGGCCATCCCGGCACTACAGTTGGTGATTGGCGTGGTGCTGACGCGGTTCGCCCCCTCCATTGCGGCCCGGCTGTACCCAGCTGGCGAAGAAAGTAAGGGGTAGCGAACCCCCGCTACCACACGTTCGACATAGACCTGTAAGGAGAAGCGTGATCTCGATCGGAGCAGGGGGATTCATCGCTATCGCGTGCTTAGTGTTCGGCACGTGGCGAATCGCGCGCTGGCGCTCGTCGGGCGGCGACGCGACCAGAGAGCGCGTGGTGGCCGTCCTCTTCATGTACTTGGTCGCTGTGGCAGTTGTCACGTTCTTCCCAATGAACATCATCTTCTACGACTGGCATGGCCGGTTCAGTTTCGTGCCGTTCGCCAGCATCATGCAGCTCGTGCAACAGACTGATAGTGCCACGGCCCTGAGGAACATCGCTGGCAACATCGTTATGTTCGTGCCGCTCGGCCTCTTGCTGCCGCTGCTGTTCCGGAGGCTCCGTTCCGTCAGTGCTCTTGCGTGGCGTGTGGCGCTCATCTCAATCGCGATCGAGCTCCTGCAGCTCCCAACCCGTGTGCGGGCCACCGATGTGGACGACGTCTTCTTGAACGTCGCCGGAGCCCTCGTCGGCTACTCGGCGTTTCTGCTGCTGAATCGTTTAGCGCAGCGTCTACCGAGTCTAGCGGCTTTGATGAATGCTGCGGGCTCGGACACGAAGGGCGAGCCTCTGCTGGCGGCGTGGCTTCCGGTGTCCGTGACGATCGTGCTGACGCTCGGCCTGATCGTTCCGCAGGTTCTGTCCGGCACCTTGAGCGAGAGCGCTATCTACGAGGAGGCGACCTTAGGCATGACAGGCGGGTCCGTTGTGGCACGCGCCGATTCGGGCAACTTCGTGGTGCTCGTCGCGAAGTCAGGCGAGGGTGCCTCTGAAGTGCACCAGCACGTGGAGTTCAAGCGGGTTCTTCCTGGTCGCTACACGAAGCTTGGCTGGAGCGACCCACTCAGGGGTGCAGGCTCGCGTTACTCGATTCGCGTCACGAGCCACAATCCCGCCGCGGGCGAATCGCCGGTGGTCTACGTTGTCGGGCGGAACGACGCTGGCGCCTCGACTGTCAGTCTCAAAACGAAGACAGGCCGCACCGTCTTCGAGGGACCGATCGACAGGTACTTCGCTGTAGCCGTGCCCTCAAGCGCAGGGCTGGAAGGCTTGGCTTTGGACGTGGTCTTCCGCACTGCCGACCGCCGTGATGTGACTGACATCTTCGGAGCCTACTGAATCCCGGTGAAGTGCAGACCTCGCCCGGTTGCACCCCCTCATCTCCACGCGGTAACCTGAGCCCTCACCCGCGAGTGGCGCTTGCCAGGGTAGGAGCCGTGTCACAGATCAGCCGGCTGCGGTGTCTATATCACAGGAGAGGGTGACCGGTTCGGGCATCCCGGTGGACACGGCAGCAGGAGGTTCTTAATGCAAGGAGGAGGAGTGCTCTCGATGGAAGCGCGCGCAGCATCCGGCCCGCACGATTTCGAATCCTTGTTCTCCTCCGAGCGAACAAGGATCGTACGGCACCTCCGGTACCTCACTGGGGATCTGCAGGTCTCTGAGGATTTGGCGCAGGAGGCGTTCGTGCGGCTATGGGAGCGTGCAGCCGCCGATGGATCAGGAGCTGTGCGCGACCCCGGTCCTTGGCTACTGCGCGTAGCGTCCAACCTAGCCTACAACCACTTCCGAGCCGAGGAGCGCCGCCGGGCGCGCGAAGACCGGGCCGGTGTGCAAGACGCTCTATGCCAACACACTGGCGAATGCGGGAGCTCTTCTCTGGAAGAGGCCATCGATGTGCGCGACGCCTTGACCAGAATAGGCGCGCGTGACCGCACTGTTCTCCTGCTGCGCTACTCGGGGTCCACATACGCCGAGATAGCTGAAGTAATAGGAGTCGCCCCCGGCTCTGTGGGCACCACGCTGGCAAGGGCGCAAAGTCGATTCCGTGAGGTGTACGAGGGCTTTTCCGCCGAGTCCTCGAGAGAAAAGAGGAAGTGAGTGCTATGCATTACGAAGATGGCGAGTTGATGGAGTACGTCGACGACGAGTCGAGTTCGGAGGCGCGAGCACAGATAGAGGCGCATCTGAGCACATGTGAACGATGTGACCGCACGGTCGAGCGTCTGCGGGAGGACCGTCTGTTCGCGGCGGATGCACTCGGAAGACTGCAAATCGCAGAATCGGTCGCGGGAGAGACGCCAAAGGAGCCGATCGCATCCGTGCCCTCGCTTCGCAGCCCGGCGTCTGCGCGGCGGTGGAACTGGAGAGAGCGCGTGGTCGAGTTTGGCTGGGGCAGAGCGGCCTCCATCGCCGTGGCCGTGCTCGCGATCTCATCGCTAGGATTCCCGCAGGTTCGCAGCGCCGCAGCGGATATGTTGAGCGTCTTTCGCGTCGAACAAATACGAACCATCGCGCTTACCCAGTCCGATCTGCAGCGTATCGCTTTTGATTTGGAGGCTGCTACCGGGCACGTTAACATGGGGGCTCTCGGTGAAGTGTGGATCGAAGGCGATCAGGAATCGCGAGAGGTGACCTTGGAGGAAGCCCAGGCCGCCGTCGACTTCCCGATCGTACTTCCCGATACAGGCGTCGCAGGCACTCCGGTACTGTCGCTTGAGAGCGGCCTTACCATGAAGTTCAAGCTCAATGTGGATGAGGTCAACGATCTGCTTGCTTACTACGGAAGCGAGCAGGAGCTCCCCAGATCGCTCGACGGTGAGGCTTTTGAAATCCGAGTACCTGCCATGGTGTTCGCGAGCTACGCGGAGAATTCGGAGCACTATATCAACGAGTATGCCCACATCGGTCAGGCGCGCAGCCCACAGCTTATCGTGCCGGAAGGTGTGAATCCGCTCGAGCTTCGCGATGTGCTGATAAGCCTGCCGCTCTTGCCTGAGCACGTACGGCAGCAGCTCGAATCCATCGACAATTGGCAACACACGCTGATCGTTCCCAACATCGATGGCAGCGCGCGCGAGATTTCGATTGGCGGGATACCCGCGGTTCTGGTATACCCGGAGGTAACGGGCGAAGCCATTGACGCGGCGGCGCAGGACTCCGGTGACCCCTCGACCGCCGAGGGGACTTCCCTAGGGGAGACTGAGCCCATGACCATGGTGTCGGTCATCTGGCAGCAGGATGGCATCTTGCGTGCCGTATTCACTTATGGTGAGGAGAGGGCGATCGCGATCGCGGAGTCCATGATCCGATGACTGCCACGTCGCTTGTCATAGACGCCGACGGCCTGACGAAGCACTACGGTCGCAAGGTCGGATGCGAGGAGGTGTGCCTCCGAGTTCGCAGGGGGCACATCTTCGGGTTCCTCGGTCCGAACGGGGCCGGAAAGAGCACATTCGTGAAAATGATGGTCGGCCTGATCGCACCGACCAGCGGCCGCGCCGAGGTACTAGGGAGACCGCTAGGCGACCTGGGCGCGAGGACCGGCATCGGGTTTCTGCCCGAGGTCTTCCGCTACCAGGATTGGCTGACCGCCTCTGAGCTACTCAGGCTACACGGCCGTCTTGCCGGGATGGAGTCGGGGGCGATTGCCGAGAGCTCCAAGCGTGTGCTCAATCTGGTGGGCCTCAAATCCCAGGACAGCGGCAAGATCCGCTCCTTCAGTAAAGGCATGACGCAACGCCTTGGACTCGCGTGCGCGCTGTTGGCCGATCCAGACCTGGTCATCCTTGACGAGCCGACGTCCGCGCTCGACCCTCTTGGCCGGTACGAGGTGAGAGAGATACTCTTATCCGCGCGCGAGCGTGGCGTGACGGTCTTCCTCAACAGTCATCTGCTCACTGAAGTCGAATCCGTCTGCGACGAGGTGGCGGTGATCGATCACGGGAGGGTGATCGAGTCCGGACCGCTCTCGGCGTTGCTGTCCGGACCGTGTGAGGTGGAGATCACCCTCGCCGAGCCGTTCGCGGGTGCGGCTTTGAGGCTGCGTCCCCTGGAGGCCAGCGTCCTTGTCGACGAGCCGCTCCGCCTCGTGGCCGGTCTTCCGGATGAGAGTCGCATCCCAGGGCTGGTGGAGCGCTTGGTCTCGGAAGGAGCACGGGTAACTGGTGTGGTCAGGCGGAGACGGACCCTCGAAGCACTGTTCCTCGATGCAGTAAAGGAGGCGCAAAATGCACGGCGGGAGTAGCGTCACATCAGCGTCTCCGCGCAAAGCATCAGTGACCGCCGACGGGATCGCCGGATCGGCGCGACGGATTGCGGTCGTCGCCGGGCTCACCTTTCGGGAGGCGTGGCAACGCAAGATGATCATCGCCGCGGTCGTGATGTCCGCTGGGTACCTTGCGCTGTACGGACTAGCGCTGCACTTCGCGTCACAGGATACGGCAGTCAGCGGCCACGCTGCTACCGATGCCCTCATGGAAAACGTGCTCGCGGCTCAGTTGCTGTATGTGGGTCTGTTTCCGGCAAGCCTCATCGTCGGCCTGACGGCGGTGTTCGCTTCCGTGGCGGCAATCTCGAGTGATCTCGATACGGGCTTGCTCCATGGGGTGCTCGTCCGTCCTATTCGCAGGACAGAGCTCCTCGTAGGAAAAGCGCTCGGCATCGGCCTGATGCTAGTCCTCCACAATCTGGCCTTCATGAGTGCACTGATAGGGCTTGCCCGATGGTTGATCGGAGCGCCCGTGGCCAACGTGCCGACCGCAATGGCGCTTCTGACACTCTCTCCGCTCGCGCTTCTCGGATTGGCGATGCTCGGCACCACCAGGCTGCCGACACTTGCCAACGGAGTGCTGTGCGCGACGGCGTACGGCATCTCGTTCGTCGGCGGGTTCATCGAGCAGATCGGGAGCGCGATCGAGAACGAAACGATGGTCAACCTCGGAATCATATCGAGCTTGCTTCTCCCGGCCGACGCGATGTACAGAAAGGCGATCGAATACCTCTTGCCTGGGGGACTGTTACTGCTGGGCGGAGGCGGGGGCTCCATCCTGACCCCGGCGGAGTCGCCGAGTGTATGGATGG
>JAGXSC010000019.1 GCA_018334075.1 Actinomycetota bacterium | reverse complement strand
GGGTTTATTGTCTTAGCGTTTTCTTTATGGGCCATAGTTTATATAACTATTCCCATTTATCTGGCAAATAAGGCTGCAAAGGTATTATTTCCCTCTTTATGTACAAAGCCAGTGGCTGAACGATTTTGGCACAATTTTGTTTTCCCTCTTCCGCTGCTGATTATCATATCTCTATCGCTTTTACACTTCGGGTTAGATCTTCAATTACAAATACCAACGTGGTTCCCATGGGCTCCTGAGGGTTTGCACCATATGTATCACAGATTTTCGTTCCCAATACCAGTCGCCGTGTTTATTGGCCGGTTCATAGTGGTGCTTTTATTCGGCTGGCGGATGAAAATTAAAGATAGCAGCTCACAGGGTGCATTGCCTTAGTTAGGAGCGTTGATTCTTATGGAAACAATAGGTCTGATATTCCTTACTCTGGTGGTGCTTTTATTTGTAGGTTTTCTGCTGCTGGTTATCCCAGCAGAACTTGGACAGAAAGCCGGAATTTGGGTTGCCTCGCGACTTGTCCCGTCACAACCGCAAGGCATACAGGGCGAACCGCCGTCTTCCAAGAAACTATCTGATCGGTGGTGGTGGTGGGCTGTACCTACATTTATTGCTTTCTCTACAACTCCAATAGTGTTCGAGAGCCTAGTTCCTGGGGCGCCTAGACTGCTAGGCGCCCCCTACCTTATCTTTACATCGTTGCAGGAGCAACGGCTACAAGAAGACCCTGTGCATTTGATAATTTACGGCATCATCTTAGCTACGGCATTTTTCATTGTTGCTTTTATAGCTAATTTTCTTAGCAGTTGGTATCGTTTTGCAAAAAAGAAGCGAAGCGGCTCAGAGCCAGCTTCTGGAAAGATAGGGTAAAGACTCTCTTACCTGGTCGCGAGCGCTGTTCACGCTCACGAAGAACTGTCGCATCATCGCGACCAGCAGGTATCTACCTTTAGCGGTTAAAGTAAGCCTTGCCTCATCTTCAACACCAAGCGATGACGTTTGCTTATAAGGCTCGTCAGAATCGCTTGAGCCGCAGATGAGGCACTACGCAGAAGACCCGAGCCGGCTTAGCCGCGCTCGTTTACTGACGGTCTGCAAGGTGCTCACCACGCTGGTTCGCGCTGATCGGTTCTGCGATGGGGCGCTTGCAGAAGCACTCGAACGAGGAGTGCCACAGGCGGCGATGAGACGGCTGGGCGAGATCTCAGGGGGATTAAGCCCGCGTACGACCTTCAGGGGCAGCATGACACTAACGATGCGCCTGTTAGCTGGGTCCAGCCGCGCGCACGACCACGAAGTCCCCCTGCTCCAACGGGATGCTGTCTGCCTCGAAATCGCCTGGGGCAAGCTCAAGCCGACGAAGTACGCCGCCGTCCAGTTCACCTTCCCACGACAGGAAGAGTTCAGAGGTGCCGAGATCGCCCAGGAGTCCAACGAGCGAGCGAAGATCGGCTGCGGTGCGCTCGTTGGACCGACGTCGTTTCTTCGGAAGCGCGAGCAGGAGCGAGTCTTTGAACCAGCCGCACCCGCACCCCTGCCATGAAGCAGCATAATAGACGAACGGCTTGGAGAAGTGGGGCAAGACAATGTGGTGCTCGTCCTGAAGTGTCTCGAGGTGAAACGCATCGGCATAAACGGCCACCTCGACGTCAGGCACGTCGAGTTCGATATCAGTTCCGATGAAGAGTGCGTAGCACATTCGCTCGACCACTCCAGCTAGTCACCATGAGATGGCCGACCCGATTCCGGTGTATACGTGGATCGTCCGCGAGGAACAGGCCCTGCGGCGCCGACAAACGGAGGGACCGGTAATGAACCGGATTATACACATCGGACTCGACGTACACAAAGACTCGATCGCCGTGGCGGTACTGCGCCCGGACACCACTGAAGTCGACGAGCGGGTGATCCCCAACACCCCGGAGGCGATCCGCAAGCTGCTCTCGCGTCAAGACCGCACGAAACCCAAGGCCACGACCAACGTGAGCGATCGGGGGTTGACCGGCCATCTCATATCGACGTTCTTGGAGATGAGCCGCGAGCGAAACGAGTCGGCTCGATCTCCTGGCTAGGCTTCGCGCTCGCTTCCCCTTGGCCGCAGGAGTTGTCGCAGGCCAAGTGCTGGCTTTTGCACTGGGCGGGCTTGTCGGACTCGGCGCCGCATCGGCCATCTTCGTATTGTATTTCGTGACCCGCTACTCGTAGAACGGAACCTCACGTCTCTTAGTGTTTTCTAACGCCGAGACCCCGCACGATAAGAGCGAGACCGCCAAGGATTAGTGCGATGCCCGGACCCGGCAACACAAGCATCGGTATGCCGAGAAGCACGAGTGTCACCCCGCCGATCACCGACAGGCAACCACACCCGCGGCGGCGCACCCCCGGCGTCTCTGCTGCGAGCGGAGGAGGCGGATAGTGTGGCGTCTTTGTTTCCATATCACCGTCATACCCACAAAATGCGCGAGACGATCCTGCCGTGCGCGGTGAACAATTTAGGCCACGCCAGCTGTCAGAACAGGCATCTGCTCCCAGATGCGACTTTCCAGCTCCCTGCCCGCAGCCTTCTTGCGTACACCGCCCCATTGCTTGAAGAAGAACGGTACTCCCAGCTCCACGCATCTATCGCGGATGCCGAGAACCCAGTCTGGATCGACCGGCCGAGCTCCGGGTCCGGACTCCCCACCAACAATGACCCAGTCGACATCCAAGAGGTCCAGGTCTGGTAATGGCCCGAGCAGCGGCTCAACTGACAAGAACCTGACCGTCGCCGGCACCTTGCGCAGATGCTCCACACGAGTGAGATGCTCGTTGTCCATGATCTCGAAGACCCGTTGGATGAAGTCAACGGGAACCTCTTCATGGAAGAGGTCGCCCATGGAGTTCACGAAGACCATGCGTGGCTTTGACCACGTAAGGGGCAGCCGAAGCATGTGCTCGTGAGTTCGAACCGCAAACCCATCCCGATAATTGGGCTGGCCCATAGCCTGCAGGCGCTTTGTCCTTGACTAGATGGTTGGCAATGCTCAGACCCGTGCCGGCTTAGTCGCGCTCGTTTGCTGACGGTCTGCGAATCCGCATGAGCCCAGGGGAGATGACGGTGAATGCCCCGGGCATCCGGTCGCCGTGCGCGCCCAAGGCCTCCGCGACGATGGCCGCCTTCTCGGCGGCGGCGAGCCAGCCAGCCTGAGCAGCAGCACGCCGGTGGATACCCGGCCCATGCGGAACACGAGCTCGCCGAAGTCCTTGTCGACGGTGATGAGGATGCGGCCGTCCTCGTCGGCGCGGCCGAGCACCTCGTCGTCGCTAACGCCGGGGGACAGCTCCGCCACGTAGTCCACGTCGTGGCCCTCGTCGCGGAGCCGCTCGACGACCCGGGCTTCAACGCCCTCGTCCGCCAGCAGCCTCACGCGACCGGGGTGGAGATCGGATAGGCGACGTCGGCCTTGAGGGCCTCCGCGCCGAAGCGGACCGCGGCAAGTACACCCTCGCGCGTGAGGCGAGGGTGAGACTCGAGTATCTGCTCGATCGTCTCGCCCGCTCCGAGGCCCTCGAGGATCTGCTCGACGGTGATCCGGGTGCCCTCGACGACCGGCTTGCCCATCATCACACCGGGCTCCGACACAATCCTTTGCGCTGCCACCAGGAGCACCTCCTTCGCCGCATACAGTGTACTACCCTCGCCCACGAGCCGGACACCGGGAATCTCAGCTAACGACCATTCTGCAGTCCGCGCTAATGGATACTCAATCCATGCGCAAGCTAGGTATTAGATTATCATGCCGGACGCCTGGGGTCACTTAGGACGACCGGCGCTCCGCATCTGAGTAGCGCGACACTGAGTAGCCGCCCCTGATAGGGATGAACTTCGAGAAGCGCGGCGCGATAGCGTTCGCCGGGCAGCCATAGATGCACCGCATGCACATCAGGCAGTCGAATCCGAATCGCGGCTTGCCGTCCCGCCCGCGGCGAACGTTGCCTTGAGGACACCGGCTCCAGCACGTGCCACATGACGTACATCTATCGCTCGCGCGAAGCTCCAGTCCGAACAACCGTGAGGCCGGAGACTCGAGCCTGCCAACGAAGCTCACGATGCGCGACTTCCAGGCCATCGGCTGCGGGACTCCAGGCTTCGCCTCGAGAGACGCAGCCACATGCGCCATTCGTGCGTCCGCTTCTGTGATGAGCCCACGGGCCATCTCATCGGGGAACGCCATGATGAAGGTGAGCGGCATCGCCACGATCTCGTCTGCCACCACTGCATAGCCCTTCGCCATGAGCGACCGCCGCAGGCGGCGTGAGGCGGCGTGGTTGACCCAGTGATCGGCGCAACCCACGGCGATGATGCTGACGGCCTCGAATAGGCTGGGTGCCAAGTGCCTGACGAAACGATCGACGTTTCGCGGAGGATTGAATCCGTGTATCGGATACAGAAGAACGAGGTGCCCGCCCTCCGCTAGCAGCCCGGGCCGAGTGGCTTCGAGGGGGACGAGCTTCGTTGCCTGTGGACCCAGGCAACCCGCAAGCGTTTCGGCCACATGCTTTACGTTCCCGGTGGGGCTGAAGTAGAGCAGCGTGTACTGGGCGATCTCAGGTCCTCCAGGGTCTGTAGCTGTTGGGGTGCAGGAACCCCCAGTTCGTCCTAACAGTGATTCTATGGTCTGCGTAATCGCAGGCCGCCCGCGTTCTCAGTATACGACGCCCGCCCCCCTCGCCGAAACGGACGTCATCTTTCTGGCGGAGAGGGAGGGATTCGAGCCCTCGTACAGCCTCACTCCCCCGGCAACACAAGCATCGGTATGCCGAGAAGCACGAGTGTCACCCCGCCGATCACCGACAGGCAACCACACCCGCAGCGGCGCGCCCCCGGCGTCTCTGCCGCGGACGGAGGAGGTGGCGGATAGTGTGGCGTCTTTGTTTCCATGTCACCATCATACCCGTGAAATGCGCGAGGCGATCCTGCCGTGCGCGGTGAGCAATTTAGGCCACGCCAGCTGCCAGAACAGGCATCTGGTCCCAGATGCGACTTTCCAGCTCCCTACCCGCAGCCTTCTTGCGTACACCGCCCCATTGCTTGAAGAAGAACGGTACTCCCAGCTCCACGCATCTATCGCGGATGCCGAGAACCCAGTCTGGATCGACCGGCCGAGCTCCGGGTCCGGACTCCCCACCAACAATGACCCAGTCGACATCCAAGAGGTCCAGGTCTGGCAATGGCCCGAGCAGCGGCTCAACTGACAAGAACCTGACCGTCGCCGGCACCTTGCGCAGATGCTCCACACGAGTGAGATGCTCGTTGTCCTCGACGGTAACACCCATCCACACGTTGTTGGGCCAGCTTAGAAACGGAGTGACCTCTGCAAGCCGGTCTGCGCGTTTGGTCAGTAGTTGGTATGTGTGTCGCGGTGTTGCCTCCATGATCTCGAAGACCCGTTGGATGAAGTCAACGGGAACCTCTTCATGGAAGAGGTCGCCCATGGAGTTCACGAAGACCATGCGCGGCTTTGACCACGAGAGGGGCAGCGGAAGCATGTGCTCGTGAGTTCGAACCGCAAACCCATCCCGATAATTGGGCTGGCCCATAGCCTGCAGGCGCTTTG
>JAGXSC010000018.1 GCA_018334075.1 Actinomycetota bacterium | reverse complement strand
GGGCGAGAGTAGTGCCGTCATGGCGACGGCACTACTCTCGCCATCCTCGGCTTCTCCTACAACCTCCAGGCCGTCGGCCGCGTCCACGAGCACTCGGAAGCCGGCGCGCACAAGCGCCTGATCATCGGCGATAAGGACCTTGATCGTCATGAGGTTCCTCCAAGCGGGATGGTCGCAGTGACCTCGAATCCTCCATTATCGCACGGACCTGCCGCAAACGTGCCGCCAAGAGCCTCAATCCGCTCGCGCATGCCGCGGATCCCATGGCCGTCAAGAACAGCGGCGGTGCTCTGGCCGTCATCGCTGATGCGGAGTCTGAGCGCATCAGAGGCGTCTATGTGAACCTCGATGTGCCGAGGTGATGCGTGGCGCACCGCGTTCGTGAGCGCCTCTTGCACGATGCGGTAGGCCGAGACTGAAGCGAATGTGGGTATGGCTTCGAGGTCGCCGTTCAACATCAGGTTGACCTGGTATCCGGCGTCTCGTATCGGGGTGACCAGACGCTCAACATCGGTGATGCCCGGGGTCGGCTCCAGTCGCGCGCCACCCTCGTCAGTGCGCATCACGCCGAGCACGGAACGCACTTCGGCGAGCGCCTGCTTGCCGGTCAAGCGAATGTGACGGATAGACTCGCTTGCTTTCTCGGGATCTCGTCTCACGAGCGTCTCAGCCGCCGCGGCTTGCACTGTGACAATCGAAAGACTGTGCGCGAGGACGTCATGCAGCTCACGCGCTATCCGGATACGCTCTTCGCTGACGCGTCGGGATGCTTCCTCTTCGCGTGTGTGCTCGGCGTCTATGGCTCGCTGCTTGAGTGCTTCGATGTACTCTCGTCGGCTACGGACGCTGTCACCCAGGAACGCGGATGCGGACATGAGCACCACAGCGGAAACCGATTCGCGTAGCCAGCGCATATCCTGCGAAGCGGCTAGCAGCGGGATGGCGAGTACCGCGGCCAGTACGAGTGCCGCAATCCACCGGGGGCGCCTACGTGTGGCCAGCGAGGCCGTGGTATAGAGCGCGATCATAGGGCCGAGTAGCGCGAACGCGGGCGGGCGAGGTTCCAACGCATAAGCGAGGGCGAAACCGGTTGAGAGTGCGAGCGCTATTAGCGGGTTGGTGCGCCGTAGAGCGAGGGGGAGGAAACAGCCCGCGACGAGCAGGTACGTGAACGCGTCCGTGACTTGCGCCCCTATCGGCGGGGTACCAGGAGGCATGGGAGGCTTGCCTGCGAGTAACGAGTCAACGGTCCAGACTTGCAGCATGACCAGCATCGCAAGGCCCACCGCCAGCGCGGTGTCTACTGCGAGTGGGGACGTGTTCTCGAGGCGCTGTCGAAGTAAGGCAAGCATGTAGTCATTGTAGTGCGGCGCGGGGCGTTCCGATAGCCACTCAGGGTGTATGTGCGCGTGCTACCGGGGGAGCACGTGGACCACTGCGTACGCCAGGCTTCACCAGTTTCGGCACAGGGGCAGGCACGGTACCGGCTTGTAAATTTGCTAACGCGCACGATACTATCTCCGGTGTAGTCGGAAGTATTGTTACATTGAGCGAAACCCATTTAGCGACCTGCGGTCTGGAAGGGGTTTCTGCATGAAGACAGAAGCATCGAAGCTCATCATCACCGTCTCTGTGTTGCTTCTTGGCGCTGGAATAGCGTGGGTCGGCTCGCAGGGCGGCATCACCATTGGCACAGTGCCGGTGTTCGCTCTTCTTGTCGGGATCGCGTTCTTCGTCCAGGTTGTCGCATTCGTTCCGGCGTTCATCAAGCAGACCGAGCGCTTCTACGATCTCACTGGCAGCCTTACGTACATCTCAATGACCGTACTTGTAGTGACACTTGCATTTCCGCTTGACGCTCGCTCAGCGATACTAGCAGGCCTGATCATAGTGTGGGCGGCACGACTTGGGACGTTCCTGTTTACCCGCGTCCACAAGAGCGGTAACGACAGGCGCTTTGACAAACTGAAGCCGTCTTTCGTGGGATTTCTCAACGTGTGGGTGATCCAGGGACTGTGGGTCACGCTTACGGCCTCTGCCGCTTGGGCCGCTATCACCTCGGCAAAAAGCACGCCGATCGACGTCTTCGCGGTCATCGGCATCGCGGTGTGGTTGCTCGGCTTTGGTATGGAGGTTATCGCCGATGCGCAGAAGCGCCGCTTTCGCGCTGAGCCTGCCAACAAGCAACGGTTCATCAGCACGGGGCTGTGGTCGTGGTCGCGTCATCCCAACTACTTTGGCGAGATAACGCTCTGGCTCGGCATAGCCATCATTGCTTTTCCTGCACTCACCGGCTGGCAGCTCGTGACGCTCATATCCCCAGTCTTCGTGCTGCTGCTCCTCACGCAGGTAAGTGGTGTTCCGATGCTTGAGAAGCACGCCGATGAGACTTGGGGCGGCCAGGGCGACTACGAGTCATACAAGGCTCGGACATCAGTGCTTGTGCCGCTGCCGCCGCGGAAATGACTGGCATGCGCTGGACTCTCGACGAAAGTGAGGCAAAGTGACCCGCCACTCCATCCATAGCGACGGTGCCCCCGAGGCCGCCGGTCCGTATTCCCAGGGTGTTTGGGCAGGCGACCTGCTGTACCTGTCTGGTCAGGTGCCGCTCGACCCTGCGACCGGGAAGCTTGTCGAAGGCGATGTCGGGCTGCAGACGCAGCGAGTGTTCGACAACCTGGAAGCGGTGTTGGCCAGCGCCGGTCTCACGATGCAAGACGTGGTCAAGTGCAACGTGTTCCTTATCGACATGGGCGACTTCTCGGCGATGAACGAGGCCTACGGCGAGCGGTTCATGCCGCCGTTTCCGGCGCGCAGCACAATCGCGGTTGCGGGGCTGCCGCTCGGCGCACGCGTGGAGATCGAGCTGATCGCGAAGCGGCCCTGACCCGTGGTCGGCGTCACGCCGGCCGAGACAGCGAGTAGCCGACTATGAGGAAGGAGCGGTAATGCCAGATGCGAACAAGAGGTTCAAGCGTCTAAGGATCTACAACGCCGTGATGGGTTTGTTCCACCTCGGACAGGGCGCCGCCATCGTTGCTCTCGCTCAGCCTTATGCGATCCAGGTGACGGCGTCGTGGCTGAGCGTACGACCCGGACCCGGCGTCTACAGCCCGCCGCAGGAGTACTTCCAGTTCGACCTCGGCATGGGTGTTGCGCTCTTCTTGTTCTTCTCGGCGTTTGCTCACTTCGTGATCGCCGGTCCCGCGTACGGTGCGTATGTCGCAGGACTGAAGCAGAATCGCAACTACTTCCGCTGGATGGAGTACGCGCTCAGCTCGTCGATCATGGTCGTGCTCATCGCATCGCTCGTTGGAATCCTCGATGTCGCGGCACTCACGGCGATATTTGGTGTGAACGCCTCAATGATTCTCTTTGGCTGGCTGGTTGAGAAGTACGAGCAGCCCGGCAGCACCGACTGGACCGCGTTCATCTTCGGTTGCATCGCCGGGATCTTCCCGTGGATCGCGATCGCCACCTACCTGTGGGGACCGGGTGCAAGCGACCTCACCCCGACCTTCGTGTACTGGATCTTCGTGTCGATGTTCGTGTTCTTCAACAGCTTCGCTGTGAACCAGATCCTCCAGTACAAGCCGGTAGGAAAGTGGAAGGACTACCTTTTCGGCGAGGCGACCTACATCTTTTTGAGCCTTACCGCCAAGTCACTGCTTGCGTGGCTCGTCTTTGCGAACGTGCTCATCCCGAACTAGCTGGGGCAGAAGCGTAGCCTCTTGGCATGAGTGACTATCGTGTACACAATAGTGTCACGATTGGAGGCACATCATGAAGTTTATCAGCGTTCGGGATTTACGCGGAAAGTCCGCTGACATCTGGCGCGACCTATCGGATGAGCGCGAGATGGTCGTCACCAGCAACGGGCGACCCGTCGCCATACTAGCAGCGGTCAACGAGTCCAACTTGGAAGAGTCACTCGCGGCTTTTCGTCAGGCGCGCGCTGTCGATGCGGTCGCAGCGATGCAGCGACGCTCGGTTGCCCGCGGGACAGATGCGCTGTCCCAAGATGAGATCGACGCGGAGATCGCCGCAGTCCGCAAGGCCCGTACCCGTTGAGGATAGTGCTCGACACCAGCGAGCTCGTCTCGGGGCTCCTCTCTCCATTCGGTCCTCCCGGCGAGACCGCCGCTCCACAGCCGCTCGCCGCACGCCTTCCGGACCCCGACGATGAACCTTTCCTTGGGGTGGCCTTGGCTTGCGGCGCTAACTGTCTGGTCACGGGGAATCTGGCGCACTTCTCCCCAGAATCGTGCTGCGATGTATCGGTGGTGTCGCCAGCAGGATCCGTGGAGCGGTTTCGTTCCGGGGATCATCGGGAGACACCTAACCCGCGCATATACCGCGATAGACCGCGGCGGAGAGACTCCAACGAGTAGTAGGCGGTTGGTTCATGGACAAACGCGTCACCATGGTCAAGGGTTCGGCAGTCGAGTATGTCATCGCCGGCAGCGGTGCGCCCGCCATCGTTCTCGTCAACGGTGCGGGAGGCCCTGTGGAGGGCTGGGTTCGGGTGCTTGCGGCTCTCGAGGCGGTCAGCACCGTCGTAGCATACAACCGGCTCGGCATCGGTCGAAGCAGCAAGCACTCGGAACCGCAGACCGGAGACGTCGTGGTCGGTTTGCTTCACGCACTGCTTAAGGAGCTGGATCTGCACCCTCCCTACATTCTCGTAGGCCACTCCCTTGGCGGATTGCTTGTCAACCTGTTCGCTCGTACGTATCCATCTGAGGTTGCTGCGGTTGTCTTCTTGGATTCCGCGGCACCCGAAGACTCCACGTTGATCGACGAGCACGGTACAGGCCTTCAGCGCTTCACTCAGCGCGTGGTCGACGCAGTACTTGGGCGAGACCAGTTCGGCGAGGCGGCGTGCGTCAAGGAGACCGTGGGAATGATCGCGCGCGCTGGCACCTTCCCGCCGGTGCCAGTCACAGTAGTCAGTGCAGGTAGATCGGCTCGAGG
>JAGXSC010000017.1 GCA_018334075.1 Actinomycetota bacterium | reverse complement strand
ATCTACGATCTTCTGCTTAGCGGCTAGGACTGCACCAGCCTGCTGGCGTTGTAGCATAGCGCTGGCAACCTCTGTCGCATAGGCAAGGTGGGTGAGGCGCGCATCAATCACCTCTAATCCGGCTACACTCAGGCGAGCCTGTAGATCATCATGCAATTCCTTGGCGATCACATCGCAATCGCCTCGCAGAGATAAGACCCTGCCGTTTCGTTTTCATGTACAGTTACTTCAAAAAAAAGAGAGATCAACATCGTCTCCGATAGTCGACCGAACATCATTATCTACATTTCCTGCCGGTAGTGCATTTTCTCTCAACTCAGGGGCCAAAGTATCAACATACCACGTATTTAAGGCAATTCTTAGACCATCACGGCAGCGCTATTGGCGGTGAGAATTCGCCGTCAAAATTCGTGAGAAGCTATACAAAATATGCACTGCCATATGTTGCGTTCGGACACATTTATTTCAAGGCATGCTAAAGCAAATTAAGATTCAAAATAATTCCTATTTTCCCAAATACTACCAATCGCTATTAGCCCCACAAAGAGCGTGGCAAACCCTTCTCCAATTCTACCGACATAAACCCCAAATAAATGAAAAATCCCCAAAACTCCCACACAAAGAACAGCAGCAATGCCAAACGCGACATTGAATGTTAAAACAACGCGATTTTTCAGTTTGTTTTTGAAAGGAAACGCCGAAGCCAAGGTCATCCCCAAGAATATAGGCCATAATTGCATGACTACTGATCTAATTACGCGAAAGATAGGATGGGAAGATATAGCAAAACCATGATCCTCCGGCCTTAATACAATATGTACAAAACCTCCCGGTTGAGGTCCAGTTATTGTTAAAATATGGTCAATGACTATCGAAAATATTGCTCCCAATATTCCGCCTGACAAACATATCAGGCTAACGACAAATTTACTACGAGTTTTCAGATTTTTCACTCTCCTTCCAAAAGATATCTCGGCAAAAAATCTGGATATCTTCATTCAACAGCTATTGGCCTGTCCTGTCGGAACAACAACCACACAAATACCTCTTAACTTTCTGAATCATCTCGACCTCGAGCATGTTTTACATCTTGGAGAAACAATACAAATTCTTCGATATTTTTTCGGTTTTGAAATATTGAAATGCTAATGTAGTCTCCACCTGTGGAGCCGGGATCACAAATCGCCACAGCATCTAATTCCATGGTAAAAAGATATAAGTCCCGGTCATGACCCTTTCCATCTGAATCAGCATCAATCATGATTGTAATATACGGCTCCAACGACCCAGTGGCAATCATTGGTAGTTTTTCTTCCAATCCTTTTTTTATTGCTTCGGCTATATTATCTGCATCGAACGAATATAAATCCTTGCGCCACCCCGTTTCCGGACTAACGTTAATTGCACCAAAAGGTGTATTGAACTTGACTGACATAGTAGAATCCTGACAACAATAATTCATTTCTATACTTAAACCAGACTGTTCATTCTCAAAATCTTGCATTAGCAACGACAAACTACGCCTCATTAGACTAACCCCTCCAAAACAATTTTAGCTTATTCTGTTCAATTCTTTCCATCTATAAATTCTGTCAATTACGGGAAAGCCTTATTCCCATGATCCTTCGCTTTCTTTAATTCTTGGAGAAACGATATAAATTCCTCGATATTCTTTCGGTTTACAAATACCGAGAGAGTAATGCCAGCTTTGCTGGTAGAACCAGAACGCTTGCATATTGCTACTGGATCTAATCTCATAGTAAAAATAAATATGCCATCCTCATAGCCCTCTCCACTTAGTCCAGCAGAAATCTCTATATTAAAGAACGGTTTTGCACTGCCGGCAAAAATCTTTAGCGATCTCTTTTCCATACCATCTCTTATCGCTTCGGTTATAGCATCTACACCAATAGAGTCAAACTCGCAAAGCACACCCGGCAGTCCCGCCTGCTGCGGACTTAGATTGATTGCACCAAAAGGCGTGTTAAACCTGATGGATATCCAATAAAAACCCCAGCATTGCATATCTATACTTAGACCTGATCTCTCATCCTCAAAATCTCGTAATCTTACCCTTAAACTACGACTCATTAAATTAATACCTCCAAAATACGCTTAGTTTGGCTTATTTTGTCTTCAAAACCTTACATGCATAAACGGCTTTTAGAAATGGTTGCGAGATACTATGTCCCGCAACTATTTCCACATGTGAGGCTAGATTAATATTTTTATTCGATTTATCTGGCTGGAAAACCTTTTCTCTAGCGCAGTTTTTGTGGTTTTACCAAATCCAAGTTCTACGTATCCATGTACCTGCTCTTAATTTACTGCTAAGGTTAACTTCATCCATGAGTAAGCGTCAAACAGTTCCCACGTATTCAGAATCCTTTTTTTAAGATACTCTACAATGTAGAGATCGCTAAAGGGGGATTTTTTCTATGACGAAGTTAGAACGACAATCTTTATGGAAAACCAGAATTTCTGAATTCAAAGCGAGCGGACTGTCTGTTCAAGTTTGGTGTGCCAATCAAGATGTAAAACCCTATCAATTGTGGTATTGGTTACGGAAAGATCGTGACGTATCATCTTCGGAACATGGGCTTTCGTGGCTTCCGTTGGACTTAAGTGATGACGGTGTTCAGCCAACCTTGCTAGTTCGAATTGGCCGTGTTGCTATAGAAGTTAAGCACGGCTTCGACCCAAAGTTGCTTCTTGATGTCGTGAACACGCTTGTACAATGATTAGCGAAGTAAGATTGGAAAGGGTTTACCTTGCCTGCGGAAACACAGATCTGCGTAAGTCCATTGATGGGTTAGCCGTTTTGGTGAAGGAAGGATTCCAACTAGATCCATTCTCTTCCTGCCTTTACGTGTTCTGTAACCGCAAGCGGGATAAGTTGAAAATTCTACACTGGGAACATAATGGATTCTGGCTTTACTACCGTCGGCTTGAGAAAGGCAAGTTCCAGTGGCCACAAAAAGACGGTGTCGGTGTTACCGCTATTAGCCGACGTGAGTTGCGTTGGCTGCTAGATGGACTACCGTTAAAGCAGCGTCATGCACACCCAGAAGTAACTGCACGAATCGTACTTTAAGAGTAAATAAATTTGCGAAGAAGCCTTGTTTTTAAAGGGTTTTTGGCACTTGATGTCGAATTGAATAGTATGGAAAACACAGCAAAATCTGTAGAACAACTTGAGAATGAATGTGCCAAACTTCAGCAGCAGGTGACTGAACTGTCGGTCAAATTATCCTGGTATGAGGAACAGTTTCGGCTTTCCCAGCAGCGGCGTTTTGGTTCTTCCAGTGAGCAAACTCACCCAGATCAGCTAAACATTTTTAATGAAGCTGAAGTGGATACAAAGCCGGCTCAACCTGAACCTACCATAGAAGAGGTTACGTACAAACGTAAAAAGCAAAAAGGTCATCGTGAGGAGCAGCTTAAGGGACTGCCGGTCGAAACAATTGATTACTACCTATCTCCGGAAGAACAGGTATGTAGTTGTGGAGGGCCGCTACATGAAATGAGTACAAAGGTTCGGCAAGAGATAAAAGTGATCCCTGCCCAGGTCTCTGTGGTCAAACATGTACAACACGTCTATGCGTGTCGCCGTTGTGAGCAGGAAAACATAACGCTCTTTTCGTTAAATTTGTGTTTGTAGATTTTACCTGTAGCGTTATTTAATTGTTATTTGTCCTTGATTTCTCCAATTTGCATAAATTTATTGCCATTTGCTCATCCTACTGATAAAATGTCTTACAAATCGGTGCGAGGTGACGCAAATGGATGCAAATGTACTGTTGGAGGGAATTAAACAACTGAAATGGCACGAACAGCAGACGCTTTATGCCGAACTCAGAGGAATTCTTTACCCTGAGGAGAAGGATGTAAATGTGCTTACGCCCGAGCTGCGGGAAGTCCGTTTTCCTCATAAAGTGCGTTGCCCACATTGTAAAGCGATGAAAGTTAAGAAACACGGCATTTACCGTGGCAGACAGCGGTACTTATGTCTAAGCAAACGCTGTGGCAGAAGTTTCAACGACCATACAGGCAGCCCGATTTCGGGAACACATCATCCTGATAAATGGGTGCAATATCTCAAACTGATGGCACAAAGCAAATCTCTGCCTGCTACCGCATTGGCTCTGGATATCCATATTTCCACGGCTTTCAAGTGGCGACACAAGGTCTTAAATGCCCTCAGACAGCTAGAAAAAGACCATCTTGGCGGGATTGTAGAGGCGGATGAAACCTATTTTCTGGAAAGCAAGAAGGGTAAGCACAAACATCGTCTTACTAATCCCCGCAAACACGGCGGAAAGGCCAAACAGCGCGGTCTGAGCAATCAGCAAGTGGCTGCCTTGATTGCCATTGACAGAGACGGGGCTATTGTGTCCCAGATTGTGGGTCGGGGCAATACATCTTATGTCGAGATAGACAAAGCAATTGGTGAACACATTATACCCGGCTCAATTCTGTGTACGGATGCGGCCAGAAATTACGAAGCATTTGCTAAGCGACGGAAGATACGACACGAACGCCTTAATCCAAAATATGAACGGGTGCGGGGCTTGTACCACATCCAACATGTGAATGCCTATCACTCTGGGCTAAAACACTGGGTGAGGGATTTTAAAGGCATTTCCACCAAGTATTTGGATAATTATTTGGCTTGGTTCCGTTTCTTCCAAATTCACAAAAACAAGGAATTACACGCAATGAAGAAGCAATTCCTCTATGAAGCTTTTAAATCCTTGCGAATAGCGTAATTTAGTCAGCCACAATATTTACGAAAAGAGCTAAACATAAAAACCAGAATCGTTACAGCACCAATGCCTGCCCCTGCACTTCCGGGCAGCATTGCGTCACCAACTGCTCTTGCCTTTATCATGACACAGAAGTACGTAGATGGTATGCCCCTGTACCGCCAAGAGCAGCAGCTTGAACGCTTTGGGGTGAGCCTTTCCCGCCAAACCTTGTCAAACTGGATGGTTCAGAGTGCAGAGCGTTGGCTTCTCCCTTTGTATGATCAGATGCACAACCATCTGCTAAAGCAGGATATTTTGCATGCTGACGAAACCACTTTGCAGGTGCTAAATGAACCAGGGCGTACTGCAGAAAGCACCTCATACATGTGGCTTTACCGAACCGGGCGGGAGAGTCCGGCCAT
>JAGXSC010000016.1 GCA_018334075.1 Actinomycetota bacterium | reverse complement strand
TGGAGCAGTACCCTGACGGCGTTGGTAATTACGAGAGCTTCATCCGCAGCAACTGGCTCGGAGGAAGGACGACGGACTGTGTTGGCCTGATAAAAGGCTACGGCTGGCTTGATCCAAACACCATGGAAATTGAGTACGGGACCAACGGCATGCCGGATATCAGCGCGGACAGCATGTATAAGAATGCTGCGGTTTCTGGCTCCATTGATACCATGCCTGACATCCCAGGTCTTGCTGTTTGGAAGTCCGGACATATCGGAATCTATATCGGAAACGGCAAGGTCATTGAAGCCATGGGTACAAAATATGGCGTCGTCAAAACAAATCTCGCCGACCGTTCGTGGTCAGCGTGGCTTGAAATTCCCTACATCAACTACAATAAAGGAGGAAAATGAAGATGAGTACAACCGAATTAAAGATCCCCTTCCCTTCGGAGAGGCTGGACGCCCTCCGTTTTTTCATGGAGAAAAAGGATCAGACCGTAGAGCAGGAGCTGAGGGATTACCTCAACAAGACCTATGAGCGTCTGGTTCCTGCCAATGTCCGCGAGTATATTGAAAGCCGTTTGGAGCAGGCATCGTCCCAGGAACAGGCACCGCCACAAGAGCAGGTATCAGAATCCCAACATACTCTTGCTTCAAGGGAGCGTCAGCCTCGTACCTCCCGAAGACAGCGGGAACAGGCTGCAGCTGAAGCACCTCCCTCTCCAGAGGCTCAGTCAGAGGCTGAAGCCCCTGCCGAGGAAGAAGCGCAGGGCATGACCATGAGCATGTAACCCGCAAAAAGAAGGAGGTGCTGATTATGATAAAGCTTGGTGTGGACAATGGAAACTACAACACCAAATCCTCGGAGGGGATGCTATATGCCTCCGGGTATGCCGCAAGTGACAAAGAATTCATTGTGCCGGAGATGCAGCTCTTTTTCGAGAGCAAGTATTATGCCGTCGGTGAGCGTCGTCTGCGTTTTCAACAGGATAAGACCAGGGAGCCTGATACATTTATTTTGACGCTCCCTGCAATTGCGGATGCCATGAAAAAGGAAGGAACAACCAATGCTGAAATTGCCCTTGGCGTAGGGCTGCCCATCGACAGCTACGGCACACAGAAGGAAGCCTTCAGGCGATATTTCCTGCGTGAGAACATCTCGTTCCGGTTCGAGGGAGCATTCTACCGCTGCCGTATTGCGGAATGCAAGGTGTTCGCACAAGGCCATGCGGCGCTGTGCAGGTACTATCCGCAGCTTAAGGATTACCGAAGCATCACGCTGGTGGACATCGGCGGTTATACGGTGGATATTCTTGCACTTCATGATTTCCGGCTTGACAGATCAAGCTGTGCTAGTCTCCGCATGGGTACCATTACCATGTACAGCCGGATTCAAGATACGCTCCAGCGAAGTGACATCCTTTTGTCGGACGGACTCATCACGGATGCTATACGCGGCGAGATCGAGCATACCGACAGCAAGCTGATTGGAGCTATTGTGGAGCAGGCTGTGACCGCTTACTGTAAGGAACTGTTTAATGCGCTCCGTGAGCGAGGTCTGGATCTGCGGCTGCCCACAGTGTTTGCAGGCGGGGGCGCTGAGCTGCTGGAACCCATGCTTCACGGGAGCGGCCTCAACACAGTGGCGGTGTTGAACCGTTTCGCCAATGCGGACGGTTATAAGCTCCTGATGGGGTGAGCCTATGTCCGAGCGAAAACGATATTACCTCTCTTTTGACATGGATAACCCAAGGCATCGGGAGGCTGAAGCGCTGTTTGCACGCCAGGCCAGCAGACAGCGCACTGAATATGTGGTAAACAGCATTCTGACGGCACATCAGGCTGAGCATCTGGAGCAAGCCGTTCGACAGGCGGTTAGGGAAGAACTCCGAAATCTCAGGTTATCCCCTCAGAACACGCAGCTGGAGGAAACGGATATGGATGTTCAGCTGTCCGACCTACCCGGCAGTCTGATCCATGCACTGGAGGAATTGTAACCATGTTGGCTCACTTTCCTGCCGTCCTTATACCGGATGGTTGAAAAGTACACCAACATGGCTCACTTTTTCGCAAACAACAGTCTGAGCATCAGGTCAGTCAGAAGAATCAGAGGAAACCCGGAGCATGACAATGAGTATTTAGGAGGCGAACATGGAGAAAAAGATAAAAGTGCTAATGGTGGAACCGATGAAGGAACCCTATCCTGCTGAAGTTGAAAACACCTTGGAAGGGTTGCAGAAGGCGATTGGAGGATATATTGAAACGGTATATCTGGAGGATTATGTTGTTCTGGTTTGCAATGAAGAGGGAAAACTGATGGGGCTTCCCGGCAACCGTTCTCTCGGAAACGACATCATCGCCGGTACATTTTTTGTGGCTGGCAGCAATGATGATGGGGATTTTGTGTCGCTGACTGAGGATAAAATCCGGCAGTACAGTGATCGATTTCAAAAGACGGAAACCTTTACCCAGGAACAGGTGGAGGATGCTTCCGTTATATTTTCATTAGATTTTAGCAAATGAAGGGAGTAAAGCTGCATGAAAAAAACTACTGTACAAATCACCTTTGAAGCTGAAAAGCTTCGTGCCATACACCAGTACATGGAGGACGAAACAGAACTGCAGGCTGAACTGGGTACATTGCTGCAAACACTGTATGAGAAGCACGTTCCCGCTCCTGTCCGGGAGTACATCGAAGGTCGGGATAAAAGCGTGACGGACGCCCCTATGCGCAGCACCCGCCCGGCAGCTTCTGCAGGACAAAGCAGTCCAGATGAGGACAGTGAGAAATAACAACCTGCACACACGCGTGTTGCCGCCCGTGTGCCCCCGTGTCGCGTTTTTACTGCAGAGGTGGCACGTAACACCTGTGGGCAGGATAGCGCCTCGTGTTGAGGCTTTGTGACGAGATTGAGAGGAAAAAACCATCCTCCGGCAGTGCCTCATAAAAGCCGCTTGAGGGGTGAACCATGGGGTCGAAAACCATGCTGGTTAAAGGAGCGGGGTTACAGAGCTTCCCCGCTCCGGCTCACACCGCCCCGCAATGCGGGTCGGGGGACGATTTTCGCCGGGGTCAGATTTTGCCCCTTGGAGTTGCCTTCGGGGTTGGCGGCACAAAAAATGCCCAAATAAGCCCCGAGTTTAAAGGATTTTCATGGGGACTGCAGCAGGGGTTGCGGTCTTTATAACAAGAAAGGAGGCTATGCATCGTGACAGAAGAAAACAAGAATAAAAAGAAGTTCGCTCTGTGGATCTATCCCGAAACCAGGAAGCTGATATCGGACTGGTACAAGCACGATAACTGCCAGAGCCAGAGCGAGTTCATCGAAAAGGCAATCAAGTTTTACTGCGGCTACATCTCAGCTGAGGAAGGCGTGAGGTTTCTGCCGACCGCCATTACCACAGCTATGACCGGTATGGTGGATAGTCTGGAAAACCGCATGGCACGTCTCATCTTCAAGCTGGCAGTGGAGATGTCCATGATGATGAACATCCTTGCGTCTACTGCGGAGGTGGATGAAAACACCTTGCGCCGTTTGAGGGGAAAGTGTGTTGCTGACGTAAAGAAATCCATAGGATCGGTGACCTTCGAGGATGTAACTAAATTCCAAAAGGGTGAATAACTATGCCGCGTATTATTTTCAAGTGCCGGTATATTAAAAATGCTGCAGTGCATCTGGAGAACCTAGTGGAATACGTTGCAACCCGTGAAGGTGTGGAGATGATCCCGCAGGATAAGCATACATTGACGGTCACAGAGAAACAGAAGAAGCTCATGGCGGACATCCTGGCACAGCTTCCGGATACTGGGGATTTATTTGAGTATGAGGATTATCTTAATCAGCCTACTGCAGAAAATGCTTCCGAGTTTATTACAGTCGCACTGGATCAGAATCTCGATCGGCTGTCTCATCAGGAGGTCTATGTCAATTACATCGCCACCCGTCCCCGCGCTGAAAAGCTGGGCAATCACGGACTGTTCTCTGATGAGGATACTCCGCTGGTGCTGTCAAGAGTAGCGGAGGAAGTCGGAGGTCATGCAGGGAACGTCTGGACGCCTATTATATCTCTGCGACGGGAGGATGCTGTCCGGTTGGGGTATGACAATACCTCTGCGTGGATGGCACTCATCCGCAAGCAGAGGAATATCTTTGCCGAGCAGATGAAAATAGCTCCGGAAAACCTGCGCTGGTATGCTGCATTTCATAACGAAGGCCATCATCCTCACTGCCACATGATAGTATACTCGGTGAATCCCCGCGAAGGGTATGTCACAAAAATTGCCATTGATAAAATGCGGAGCAGTCTGGCAAAGGAAATCTTTCAGCAGGATTTAATTCAGATATATTCTGAGCAAACCGCTCAAAGAAACGAGCTTGCCGGCAAGAGCCGTGAAGCCTTAAGAGAGATTATAGGCAGAATGAGTAGCGGTGCCTATGAAAGCGAAACTATTGAGGCACTGCTCAAGCATCTGGCAGAACGGTTGAAGCACACCTCCGGAAAGAAGCAATACGGTTATCTAAAAGCGCCCCTTAAAGCAATCGTGGATCAGATCGTAGATGAACTGGCGAAGAATGAGCGGGTGTCGGAAGCCTATGCAAAATGGCAGGAGCTTCGGAACGAAGTCCTGCGAACATATACTGATAAGCTTCCTGATAAGCTTCCTGATCCGCTGCCGCTTTCACGGCAGAAGGAATTTAAGCACATCAAGAATATGGTGATCTCCGAAGCCATGAATATCGGCGGTCACCATTTTACATTTGAAGGCGATGAGTCTGCGGATATATTAAATGAAGAAACTGTATCGACGACCCAAGAATTCGATTCCATGATGACGGAGAATGAACTAACTCTGGTCACGGATGAAGCACCGGAGGATGGTGATGATATGCCGCCTCCTGCTTCGGAGGGTTCATTCCGTGCGGATTCCGAAGATGCTGGTTCCGGAAGACCGCACATCGCGTGGAGTGATCGATATAAGGAGGCTGGCGCTTTTTTCTATGGCAGTGATGAGCTGGAGCCTGATTTTGAACAGGCTCTTCGTTTATTTTTGCTAGAAGCCGAAGCAGGCAACGCGCTCGCCATGCACGATCTCGGCAGGATGTACGCAGATGGGCTTGGAGTGGATATGGATGTCGAAGCCGCATCCAGTTGGTATGAAAAAGCACTTTCCGCATTTCTGGACATCGAAGCAAATGAGGAAAATCGGTATGTGGAATACCGCATCGGGAAAATGCATGCGGCAGGACTTGGCACGAAGCAGGATTATGAGGAAGCGGCTGGATGGTTTGAAATGGCGGCCTCGAGAAACCACAAATATGCCCAATATTCTCTTGCTGGTCTGTACTACCGGGGACAGGGCGTGGACCAGAGTTTTGAAAACGCCTTTGAATTATACCGCAGGTCTGCCAGACAGCGTGTGCCGTATGCCGATTACGAGCTGGCGAAGATGTATCGGGACGGAATTGGCACGGAGAAGAACGGCGAAGATTCAGAGCTGCACTTCGAGAAAGCCTTTTACGGCTTTAAGCGGCTGGAGGAACAGAGTCATGACGATAAGCTCCAGTACCGACTGGGGCAAATGCTCTACAGCGGAACCGGTACTGAAGAGAATGTGGAAGTGGCCATTGTATATTTTGAAAAGGCCGCCCGGCTTGGCAATGTCCACGCACAATACATGCTCGGCAAAATCTATCTGGATGTGGACAGTGGTGATGAAAATGCTGAAAGGGCCGTCCAGTGGCTGACCAAAGCCGCAGAGAACGGCAACAGTCTG
>JAGXSC010000015.1 GCA_018334075.1 Actinomycetota bacterium | reverse complement strand
ATAAGTGACGCGCCAATGTGTGGAAGAAACGCATCCGGTGTCCAGCCGTCGTAGATCCCCCAGGCGTCAGCCACAAGTCCCGCGGATATGTAGCCCGAGGACAGAAATAGGGTCGCAAGCGCGATTCCCGTCAACGCTCCCGCGC
The DNA here is from genome assembly GCA_018334075.1 of Actinomycetota bacterium. Lineage (NCBI taxonomy): Bacteria > Bacillati > Actinomycetota > Actinomycetota bacterium. The sequence goes on along the minus strand of JAGXSC010000015.1, from coordinate 21,150 downwards.
GGCTCGCCGGCGCGCAAGCCAGCGATGTGATGAGCGCGGTCGCTGCCCACGAGGCTATGATCACGAGTGAGGCGAAGTCATCGAAAATAAGGCTCAGCGCAGCGGGAAGATCGTTCTTGGCGAACGGGTCTAACAGCCGCCGGATGTCTGCAAGCACCCAGGGACCCTGATGTCCCGAAACCACCGATGCGAAAAGAGTCAGCGTCGCGGCGAGCGCGGAGAGCAACGTTGCTTTGAGGGGGCGGAAGGCGTAACCCAGCAACACGGGCATCGCTAGAGCCAGATAAACCGTGGCTAGCACGGGAGCTAAAAACATGATGGCGAAGCTTATCGAACGTCTACTTCTCGGCCTCCAAAAGGCCAAGGCGAGGGCGGCGAGCGTTACGCCGATTGTGGTGGCCAAAGGCGGAGACCCGATCGCTGTCAGTCCCAGGTAGGCGAGCCAGCCACCGATGGCTCCGTCCAGAACTCGCGCGATGGGCGAGAAGTGAGGGGCGATGCGGTCCCAGAGGCCCGGCGTTAGGGCAGGGTCGTCTTGCGAGGCGGCTTCAGTTATCCGCCGGGCGTGAGCGGCAAGCGATTCGTGCCCGCGGTTCGGGTCGCCGAGGTGAGGCAGTAGGCGAGCCGCGAATACCGACACGTTCGGGTAGCGGTCCTCGGCATGGGGGGAGAGCGCTGCAGAGAAGATATCGTCGAGATCTGATGGCAGATCAGGGTCGAACTCCGTCGGCACTGGTATGTCGATAACGCCCGCCTTCAGGATCGCGCCTTCGATCGAGTCGCTTTTCAGCGGGTTTTCCCCGGCGAGCAACTCGAAGACGAGCGAGGCGAATCCCCACACGTCGGTGCGCTCGTCGACACTTCCGTTTTTTAGCTGCTCGAGAGGCATGTAACCCAGAGTGCCTCCCAGGGTAGGCTGGTGACCCGAGGAGGTTGAGAGAGCGGCGACTCCGAAATCGGTGACCTTTATGCGTCCGTCGAGCGTGACAAGGATGTTTTCAGGCTTGATGTCGAGGTGAAGCACTCCGTTTTCATGCGCGAACATGAGCGCACCCGAGACCGCGGCGACTACCGCCGCCGCTTCATCCGGGTCAAGCGGGCCTTCATCCAAAAGCTCGGCCAGCGATATCCCTTCAAGGTACTCCATGATGATGAAGGCCTCGTCATTGTCGGTGTCCCACTCATAGACGGTGACTATCGAAGGGTGGTTGAGCATCGCCGCAGTCTGGGCCTCCGATAGACCCACCGGCGTCCATGGCTTTCCGGAGCGATCGCGAGGAAAAGGCAACCTTTTGAGTGCGGCTTTGCGCTGCATGCGTGTGTCGAACGCCAATATGACATCGGCGAACCCACCGCTTGCGAGCTTAGCAAGCGGCCTGTAGCGATCTAGTATCAGGCGGGTTTCCACTGTAGGCACTCTCCAAAACGTATTCTACAGTCTAGCCCGTGCTAGTTTGCGCTTGCATTTTTCGCGCGAGGACGACAACCAGGCCGAGCAGCGCGAAAGTTATCCCTGTGGCTACCGCCAGCTCAGGCAATACATCAGTGACGGGGGCCCTCATGATGGAGACATGCCATACCGGATCGATGATCCAGTAAAGCGGGAAGAGCTTTGCGATCCACGAAGGCCACTCTGGGAAGATGTACCACAGCGCGGGCGCGAAAAGCACGAAACCAACTCCTTTGATGACACCCAGCATCATCGCCGAGTTTTTCGAGACCACCCCGACCAGCAGGCCGAGTGAGGATGTGAGTATCGCCGCGACCAATACCACGAGCAGTACCTCGGCGGGACGGGGGCCTATGGCGCCGTTGAGCGTGAGCGTCACCATCGACATGGAAGAAGCGAGCACCACACCCAGCGCCCACTTCGCAATGAGAACCTCGCTTATCTTTGCCGGCGTGACCAGCACGGCCGTGAGAGTGCCTTTCTCCTTCTCGTCCACCAAACTTGCGGCGGGAACGGTGACACCCGCAAGCACGAGAGCGTAAAACATGATCACGGGTATGAGGCGCACAGAGAGGGGCAACGCCTCCTCGCCGATATTTACGATCTGTACGTCAACGGGCGGCGGCTCGCCCTCAAGATCTCGAATAAGGTCAAGCGCGGTGACGGCCAGGACGATGCGATTTGACGCGAGGCTCTCGCCGCTGACGAAGAACTCAAGAGCCGGACGCTCACCTTGAGCGACGGCAGCGTCAAAGCCAGCAGGTAGCACGAGGCCGGCGTCGAGGTCGTGTGCCTCCACCTGTCTTCTGAGGTCAGTGACATCGTCAGGCTCTGTAACCTCTATGCCTTCGAGCTCACGCACTTTCGTGACCACCGCCGAGTTGCCCGCGTCCACGACGCCAAGCCGGAGACGCGGCTCGAAAAGCGCGCCAAAGGCGAACTGAAAGATGACTGTCAGCACCACAGGCAGAACAAGCGCGTACAGGAAGAAAGGCGATCGGGGGCCTAACTTGAGGTCCTTGCGAAGCATCTTCCATATCCGAGAGAGGCTCATAGTGATCTCACCTTTCTGGAAAGGACGAACCATCCCGCTAAGAACAGCACCGCTGCCCATCCTGTGCCAAGGGCAAGTGAGCCCCAGACATCCGTCCAGCCGGCCTGGTACACAGTAATGTCCACTAGAGCGGAGAGCACCGGATATGTCGGAATGACCTGTATCCACAGTGCTGCGGTGCCGGGAAAGAGCACGGAAAATGTGGGTATGATGAGCGGGACCGTGAGCATCATCGTGTAGAACATCTGGCCGAGAAAATCCTTGCCGCCCGCTCCGGCGATCATTGCCACGCCGGTAAATGTCATCGCGCCGATAACTATGGCCATCATGAGAAGCCACCAGTTCTCGGCGGTAAAGGCTCCCACGAGGCCGAGGACGATAGCTACTTGAGCGAACGCCAGACCCGTGCTAAAGGTCGCTTTGGCGATCAGTACGTCGGCGATCCTTGCCGGCGTGACCAGCACCGCGGTCACCGTACGCCTGAGCATCTCGACCGATATGAGCGAGGCCATCGAGAAAGCCTCCATGAGCAGCATCATGAATGCGAGCATCGGCACGATCTTGTCGCGTATGGATATCTGCTCGCCAACGCGGTCTTCGCCCAGGACGATAGTTTCGGCGGCCGGCAGCGTTATCGGCAGCGGTTTTCCGGCGATCTGATAGGCGGCCTCGCGCACGAAGCTCTTGACCGCGCGTTGAAGCTCGTCAGGTATCGCGGCGGCCGAATAGATCGTAACCGAAACACCGTCGGCGCCTGTTGCGACATCCCGCACGAACGTCTCGGGAAAAGCGATACCGATGCTCACATCCTCCTGGGCCTCGATCGCCTCGACCAAAGCGGCTTCAGTCTCGAATTCGAGCAGAATTACCCCGTCCTGAGCCTCGGCGATGTTGGCCTCTGTCAACGCAGCGAGCTGCTCCTCGCTTGCCCCCATTGCCAAAAGCGCCTCTCTGCCCTCGGCGAGTATCGTTTCGACGGGCGGCGAGACGGCCAGAGTGATCGTTTCGTCAACGGTATCGGGCATCACCCAGAACATGACGACGACGAGGACAAGTGTCAACAGCGTCAGAAAGAGGTAAAGCCTGTTGCGTGAGTAGGCGATGAGCTCCTTCTTGAGCAGTGCGCCGATGATATCCAGTCGTGAGACCGCCGGTTTCATCAGGCCAGCCCCCTGCCGGTCAGCTTGATGAAAATCGCCTCGAGAGTCGCCTCCTCCGTGTGAATGGTCATCAGGTCAGGGGAAGACGCCAACTCGGCGATTTTGGCCGCGGATCCATCGTCGCCGAGAGGAATGTGCTCCTCGCGTACTCCGTCTCCGTTGCGCAGCCGGATGCGTACCGAGCGCTGACCGTGCTCAAGCTTGAGATTTTCGGCGGAGTCCAATGCGACGATCTTGCCCTCGTTGATGAACGCGACGCGATCGGAAAGCTGGTCGGCTTCGAACATGTCGTGAGTGGTGAGCAAAACCGCAGCGCCGCGCCCAGCCTCAGCCTTGATTGTCTCGCGTATTTGCGCCGAGGTGACGGGGTCAAGGGCGCTGGTGGGTTCATCGAGAAAGAGGACCTTGGGCTTGTTGATGAACGCTCGCGCGATCATCATGCGCTGTCGCATGCCCTTCGAGAAGCTTTCCACGCGATCTTTCGCCCGGTCGGCCAGCCCCATTCGCCGAAGAATATCCATCGAGCCTGGGTTTTTGATGCCGAAAAGCGACGCGTGAAAGTCGAGGTTTTCGATGGCCGACATGTCCAGGTAGAGGTTTTTCTCCTCGAAGCACACGCCGATTTGGGCCTGGATTCCCGAGTTGTCGCGGCCGAGTCTCTCGCCGAGTATCTCGGCGTGCCCGCCTTTTGGCGGAAGCAGTCCCGTCAGCATCTTTATGGTGGTGGACTTTCCTGCGCCGTTCGGGCCGAGGAAGCCCAGTATTTCTCCGGGCAGCACCTCGAAGCTGACGTCTCGCACCGCCTCGATCTCTCCGTAAGAATAGCTCAGATTCTCGGCTTTGATCGCGGGTGAGGTCATCGCGCTTCCTTTCGCCTGGGAAAAATTCAGCGGCGGGCAACTGTCACTTCCAGCAGTTTACCCTATATGATAGATTACTCGGGCGCACAGTATGCGGGTGTGGCGGAACGGCAGACGCGCATGGTTCAGGTCCATGTGGGGGCAACCCCGTGGAGGTTCAACTCCTCTCACCCGCACCATATTAGAAATCCAGCGGATTGATAGTTCAAAGCATCATCTGAGCTGCTTAAACGCCGCAACTATTGGTCAAGTATCAATGATTGAAGACATTGATACCTACGGCGATTACCCGTCGTGCACCAGTGAAAGAACGGTGCTGTCCGGCGGCAGCGGTACGAACTGGCCGGCGGTGGGGCCGCCGCTGATGGTTTTCGGCTGGGAGCCATTCGCTCCGAGAACCTCCATGCGCCACGCGGTGTTCGAGCGCACGCGTACTCCCTCTGATGTGAAAGTGGCGGATATCTTCGGGTTGACCGTGACGCTGATTGTCACTTCCGATCCGTGACCGCTTTCAGCTGACAAGGCGAGAGGCGCACCAAACGTCAACACCACTGTCAGCGCCATCACGAGCAGGCATGTGGTCGTTTTCGCCATGATCCGCCGCTTACTCCTCATCAAAGCCGTTCGTATGCTTTACTATACCGAATATCGGCAAATAATGCGGTTTAGCTGAGTATAAACGGCTCAAAAAGATGATAAACGGTAATGTGACAAGGCGTTTTCCGCCTGGCATCGGGTTGCTGCACCAAAAGGCTCGGCGTGCATTAGCGATCGATCTGTGGGATGATTCATGTAGGGAGGGGACATAGGGGGCGCTGTATCGGGCGGTAAGCCAACGAGACTTTAGCGCTCGTCAGGAGGAAAGCGTTGGACGCGTTCACACCGATCAAATCAAAATGTACCTGGTGGCGGGAGACGCTGGATGTCGAGGAGCGCCACAATACCCGAATCAAGGCCGAGGACGTTACCGTAACCTGTTCTTGCTTTGTCGAAGGGTACGTTTGGGCCCATCGCAAGGCCGAAGTCCCGAAAGATTGCCCGAAAGCGCGGCACTGCCGCTACTACATCAAGCACATGTGATCAGTCGCGCGTCATCGGCAAGCTTCGCATACCTTATGGATCGAAGATCTTCCGCGCAGACTCCTGCAGGACTGCCTTCACTTCCTGGTAGGGAACCTTTGCCTCGCGGCTGATGCGCGCGATGTCGTCGTGTTCAGGGCGCTCGCGCGCGCTGGCTCCTGCACCCGACACCTTTACCCGAAAGGGCCCCCAAGGACCCTCACAGGTGAGTACTTCTCGGTCAAGAATGCTTCGCGACAATGACGTCCGACGCACGCCGAGCGATCCCGTGAGTGCATGTATGCGATCTGCGAGCGCTTCCGCGTCATCCGGCCGCGCTAGCACTCGAAGCTCGATGCCGAGCCGCCCCTTTTTCATTGCCGAAGGAACCTGCCACACATCCAGTGGCCCGCACTCACGCAGCTCCTCGGCGATAAAACCGACGTGCTCGGGGGAGAGATGGTCAAGCAGTGTTTCGAGCAGCACCACCGGCTCGAGGACTTGCTCCTTCTCGGCGTGCCGGCATTGCCGGCTTGCATCAGCGCAGGTCGCTTTGGGCTCTACCAGCGGATGCCCCAGTATCAATCTTGTGATGTTCGGGAGGCCGGGGAGCTCTCTCGTGCCGGCGGCGTGCCCCACCCTGGCGAGCACCATGTCGGGCATCTCGCCGAAGCGATCGACGTTTGCCGCCAATAGCGCGGCGCCCGTGGGAGTTGTCAGTTCGCCCGAGGCGCCCCCTGCCTCGATCGGGACGCCGGCGAGCAGCTCTAGCACGGCAGGCGCGGGCACGGGAAGGGAGCCATGCGCACAGCTTATCGTGCCCCCAGCGCCGAGCACGACCGCCGAGCACGACAGCCGCTCTATCCCCAGGAGCTCGAGCCCCAGGGAGACTCCGACAATGTCGACGATGGAATCGACAGCGCCGACCTCATGGAAGTGGACATTCTCAGGGCTCACATCGTGGATCTTCGCCTCGGCTGCTGCTAGTAGGGTGAATGCTCGGATCGCCCGGGCGCGAACTGCGTGATCCAAAGGAGAGCTTTCGAGAAGTACCCGGATCTCCGTCCAGTGCCGGTGCGCGCGGGCGCTTTTCTCGGCAGGCGTCAGCACTTTGACGTGCAAACCGCTTATGCCACCCCGCGTCACTCTGCTTGTCACGACTGACGTGTCATCGAGTCCCAGCGCTTGAATCGCTTTGTGCAGGTCGTCGACGGAAAATCGACCGTCTGTCTCGCCAGCGTCGAGAAGCGCGGCAAGGAACTTGTCGCCTGATATGCCGCTTGAGCAGTCGAGATGAGCGAGCATCGCGCCTCCTTTAGGCCTCGCGCGCGGAATCCGTCTCGTGTTCGGCAGGAGTCGTCAGCGCGTTGATTCTCGCGGCTAGCGTGCCCGCGCCGAATCCGTTGTCGATGTTGACGACGCCCACGCCCGATGCGCACGAGTTCAGCATGGTGAGAAGCGGTGCGAGCCCTCCAAAGTGGGCTCCGTAGCCGACACTTGTCGGCACCGCGATGACAGGACACGACACCAGGCCACCTACAACCGAAGGCAACGCGCCTTCCATACCCGCTACCGCTACTATGACTCGCGCGTCGACAAGGAGGTCCGCATGAGCCAGCAAGCGGTGAACTCCCGCAACTCCGACGTCGTACAAGCGGGTGACCTTGGCGCCCATGAGCTCGGCGGTGATAGCGGCCTCCTCGGCGACGGGGACATCCGCGGTCCCGCCGGTCGCTACGAGTACCTGGCCGACCGATTTGCGCTCCTTGCGTCTGTCGACGACGATCAATCCAGCTGCCTCAATGTATCGCGCGTCGGTTACTACCTGGGAAAGTGCTTGGTACTGTGCTACATTGGCTCGCGTGGCCAGGAGCACATCCTCCCGTGTCAGAAGCTCTTTTCCGATGGAGCGCACTTGCTCCGGAGTCTTGCCCTGGCAGAGAATCACTTCCGGAAAGCCACAGCGAAGCGCCCGGTGGTGATCGACTTTGGCGTCGTGCTGATCGACAAATAGCGGCGCGCTTAGCGAGCGAAACGCTTCATCGGTGGTTCTGGTTCCGTCAGCCACGGCTTGAAGCAGCGATAGCAGTTGTGTGGAGTTCATTTTGGAGACACGCCCCTTTCAGTACGTTAGGCACTCATTCTAAATCGACTTATATGCATATAAGTGGCACTATGGTTACACAAACTACATGTGGAAGCGCTCATTGAATCTCCAGGAAATAAATAGATGACCGATGAATCGCTAGTTGATGATTTTGACCGGCTGAGGCGCTGGTACCTGATTTTGCGCCTCGTCATGCTCGCATTCACAGCGACATGGGCAGTATGGGCTGCACTTGACGATGTGCCAAGAGTCGATGTCACGTTGGCGATTGTGGCGACGGCGGTGTATCTGGTCACCACACTGGGCGCTTTCATTGTCATGGGTATTCCTGCCTACAAGTCCGGGCGCACCTTTCTTTGGTTCGTGGTTCCGGATCTTGCCTATGCCGGTCTTTTGGGGGTCGCCTTTCTCGCCTACGGCGATCCCTCTTACCCGATGCTGCTTTCACTGGCCACCTTGTACGCACTTTATGTTCGGCATCGGGGCACGTGGGTGGTTGGTCTTGCAGCTGCCTTTGTCTATCTTGCTATCCAGGTGACCGCTCCTATCGATAGCGCCATGGCGTATTCAGTAGTGCTCCTCAAGGCCGCGCAGCTGGTCGTTATACCGCTGATCTGCCATGTGACCTCAATGAATCTGGCCAGGCGCGAACAGGAGACTCGCCAACGCCGCCAACAAGAGGATGAGCTCAAAGGGCAGCTGCAGAGGCGCATCAGCGAGCTCAAGGCCGTCTCCCAGATCGGGGACATCATTCATTCACAGCTGAGTTTCGACAGGACAGGCCCTCTCATCGTCGAGATACTCGCCAAGATCCTGAACGTGCAGGGATGTAGTCTGTTCGTGATCGACAAAGTAGGGTCCGAGACGGTGTTCTCGGCGAGCTCAGGCTTGATCGGAATCCCCGCGACCTTCAGGGGTCCAGAAGATTTACCGCTGGGACAGGCGGCTGACTCAGAGGGCCACTACTCATGCACTCCGGTCATTGAGCACGCGAATATGATCGTGGTTTTTTGCGCCGACGCGAAATACGTGGAGGAGATTTCCGAGGATGACCGTGTAGTATTGGAGGCGGTCTCCCATGAGCTTGTTGTCGCGGTGGAAAACGCTCAGCTTTACAAGTTGACCCGGCAGCAGGCCATCACCGATGAGCTTACGGGCCTAAACAACTATCGTTACCTGCAACAACGCCTTGACGAGGAGTTCGAGCGAGCGCGTCGTTACGAAAAAGAGTTTTCTTTGTTGATGATAGACGTCGATGACTTCAAGGGGTTCAACGACAGGAACGGGCACATGGCTGGGGACCGCGCCCTGCGCGAGCTAGGCAAGGTAGTGTCATCTGTGGTCAGAGAGGTCGATGTCGTTTGTCGTTACGGCGGTGAAGAGTTTTCTATCGTACTTCCGGAAACCGATGCGGCCGGAGCGTTTGTGACCGCGGCAAAGGTGCTCGAAGCGGTAGAGAGTCATGATTTTTCTGAACCTGGGAGCGTATCCAAACAGCAAATCACTGTGAGTATCGGTCTTGCCACCTATCCGACCCATGCTTCTGACAAAGAGATGTTGTTGAAAATGTCCGATGACGCGCTCTACAGGGCGAAAAACACAGGTAAGAACCGTGTAAGATCGCCGAGAAGCGAGCCGCTTGAGGGCGGGCCTGAAGCAGGTGCGTAAAGGGCGTAGCACCAAGGATTAGAAATGGAGCTGTAGATGCGATACGCGTATCTGGGTCCCGCAGGTACTCATAGTCACAGTGCGCTGCTCTCGGTCATAGGATCTGATGCAGAGGTCGAACCTCTGGCGACCATCGAAGAGGTCTTCACGGCCGTGGAGCGGGGAAAGACGGATATGGGACTGGTGCCCATCGAGAACTCGGTCGAGGGCGCGGTCAACTCAACCCTCGATGCACTAGCATTCGACAGTGAGCTCGAAATTCAGGGCGAGGTCGTGCGGGATATCCACCACGCGCTCTGCGTGGCCAAGGGCCAGAAACTCGAGAATATCGAAAAGATCGTCAGTCACCCCCAGGCATTGGCGCAATCGCGCCGATGGATCACCAGTCACCTTCTCGGCAAGCCAATCATCGCAGCCACATCTACCGCAGATGCTGTTCGTGTGGCAGCCGGTGAACCCGGGCTAGCCGCCGTAGGCAGCGCTTTTGCAGCCGAGACTTACGGGGCTGAAATTCTGTTTGACGCCATTGAGGATTACGCGGGCAACCAGACGCGGTTTGTGCTTATCGGCAGAGGAATGCACGCAAGAACCGGTGACGACAAGACGTCGTTGGCGCTGTTCATGAAGGCCGATCGGCCCGGTACCCTCAACATGATTTTGTCCGAATTCGCCTATGCCGGCATCAACCTGACGAAGATACAGTCGCGACCCACCCGCAAGGCGCTGGGCGACTACATGTTCTTTATCGATCTTGCCGGGCATGTGGATGATGACAACGTCCGGCTGGCCCTCGATTGTTTGCGGCTGAAGCTGCGACGGGTAAAGGTGCTGGGCAGCTATCCGCGTGCGGTAACGTGAAGATGGCGGCTGACAACTTGGGAGAAAAGCGAATCCTCGTCCTGGGCATCGGCAACATTCTGATGAAGGATGAGGGGGTCGGATGCCGGGTAGTGGAAGAGCTTCAACGGCACTACGAGTTCCCGGACAACGTCTCGGTGGTAGACTCCGGAACGATGGGGATGGTTCTGCTTGACCTGATGCGCAGACACGACTTCACGCTGGTGGTTGATGGCGTTGACAATACCGGTTATCCGCCTGGCACCGTGGTGAGGATGTCGCCTGAGGATATCGCTAGCAACCAGATCATGCACTCGCTCCACGATGTGCGCTTCGTCGATGTTCTGGAGGCGGCCAAGCTTATCGGATTGGAAATCGAGGGCCATGTGGTGGGAGTGCAGGTAGAGGATATTGCTCCGGTCGATCTGGTCATTGGCTTGTCCGATTCGGTGGAAGAGGCGCTGGAAACCGCGATTGACGCCGTGCTCACAGTGTTAGCCGAGCAAGGAATTTTCCCCACTCCGCTGGCCAGCGAGTCAGGCGCCTCTGGCCAAACCTCTACTCCGAATAGATGAATCCGGCATCGTGGAGACCCGGATCCTTATCGAGACGACGGACGATGTCGTTTTCGTTCTCGCCTGCGGTGTCTATGACGTAGGTGCCTTCACCCAGGTGAGTGTGACGGCGTCCTGCCAGGCCGTTTCGCTCGAGTACCTCTACTATCGAGGCGTCCGGCCTGAGCCATACGGCGACACTTCCATCAAGCTTTTCCAGACCCTCGACTTCGACAATCTCTCGTCCGCCGAGAAGGGCGACGCCTCTTTCCTGGTATGTGGCGCATCCTCGCCACAACAAGAGAATGAGCACAATTATAACGACGGTCGCCACTACCGTGACAAAGGTGTGCAAAGGGCGCTTATCTTGTTTTGAATCCTGCACGCCCGTGTCAGAAGTTGCGTCGTAGTTGGTCTCGGCCATCTTTTCCCCCTATCGAGGACTTGACAGAGTAAGTATAGCCGAAGTGCATGGATGCGCGGCGATTAAAGTGCATAGACATGCGCGATCAGAATGCCCAGTCGCTGCTGTATACTTTGTGAGGCCACTTGAGTTTGTCTCGACCAAATTTCCGGAGGACCACACGATGCTGGATGCCAGGTTCGTTCGCCAAGACGCTGACACTGTGCGAAAGGCGCTCAAGAACCGCGGATCCGATTGGGATATCAATGAGTTTCTGGCGCTTGAGGCGCGCCGCAGGGAGCTGATAGCCGAGCTCGAGTCTTCTCAGGCGCTGCGAAACGCGAGCTCGAAAGCGATAGGCGGGCTTCTGAAAGAAGGCCGCAAGGAAGAGGCCGAGACCCTCAAAGGACAGGTGCAGGCCGAAAACGACAAGATCGCTTCAGTGCAGGAAGCGCTTGCAGGTGTCGAAAGCGTCGTTTCCGAGATGCTCATGTCGGTCCCGAACCTGCCAGACGCAAGCGTTCCCATCGGAGCCACTGCAGAGCAAAACGTCGAAGTCCGCCGGTGGAAAACACCGCCTGCGTTCGATTTCGAACCGAAGGCCCATTGGGAGCTGGGACCACAGCTCGGCCTGATAGATTTCGAGCGGGGGGTCAAGTTGGCCAAGTCCCGCTTTGTCGTGCTGGGACGCGATGGCGCCCGACTGAGCCGGGCCCTCGTCAATTTCATGCTCGATACGCACGCCTCACGCGGCTACACCGAATGGTCGGTGCCTATCATCGCAAACACCGAGACCCTCACGGGAACCGGGAATCTGCCCAAGTTCGAAGAGGATCTTTTCTCGGCGGGCGAGGGCTTTTATTTGATCCCTACCGCCGAGGCACAGCTCACAAACTTGCACCGCGCCGAGGTGCTTGATGCCGATGTCCTGCCGCTGAGCTATACCGCGTACACGCCCTGTTTTCGCAAGGAGGCCGGCGCGGCTGGGCGCGATACTCGGGGAATGATCCGCGTGCACCAGTTCGACAAGGTCGAGCTGGTTAAGTTCGCGACACCAGAGACAAGCTTTGCGGAGCTCGAAAAGATGCTGTCCGATGCCGAGCACATTTTGCAGCAGCTTGATCTGGCTTATCGGGTGATCACACTGTGCACCGGTGATATGGGGTTCGCCTCGGCGAAAACATACGACATCGAGGTATGGTTGCCGAGCTACGCGGATTACAAAGAGGTCTCGAGCTGCAGCAACTGCACCGATTTTCAGGCCCGCCGAGCAGCGATAAAGTATCGCAGCCCCAAGGAATTCAGCGGAAGCCGGTTGACGCACACGCTAAATGGAAGTGGCCTGGCGGTAGGTCGGACGTTGGTGGCCGTTTTGGAGAATTACCAGCAGTCGGATGGAAGTATTGTAGTGCCGGAAGTGCTCAGGCCCTACCTTGGGGGGCAAGAGATAATCAGTTAGGGAGGGGATCGCGTGACACCCGCAGCCAGTGACCCTACGATTCTGGTGATATTCGGTACCACCGGCGATTTGATGGCACGCAAGATCGCACCTTCCCTCTATCATCTGCGGGCAAAAGGCGCCTTGCCCGAGCGCTTCCATGTGGTCGGCTACTCGCGCCGCAACTGGTCCGATCTCGACCTTCGCGAGCATGTTGAAATGATTCTGGCGGAGCGCGCCTCAGGCGCCGACCCCGGGGATGTGAGAGAGTTTCTCGGCGATTTCAGCTATTCGTCAGGCGAGTTTGACGACGCCGAGGGCTATGTCAGGCTCATGCGGCATCTAGAAGCTATTGACTCGAAGTGGGGGACTTGCGCGAACAAGCTGTTTTACCTTGCGGTTTCGCCCGCGCACTACTCGACGATCTTCAAGCATCTTTCGCAAAGCGGCCTGACCGGTACTTGCGGCGAAGGAAACGGCTGGACCAGGGTGATCGTAGAGAAGCCGTTCGGGCATGACGCCAGAACATCCGCCGAACTCGACGAGATGCTGAGCGCGCTCTTCAAGGAGGAGCAGATATACCGCATCGACCACTATCTAGCCAAAGAAATACTCCAGGGCATCTTGAACTTCCGGTTCACGAACAATCTTCTCGAAACAAGCTGGGATAGAAGCGCGGTTGAATCCATCGAGCTTGTATTGCACGAGAAACTCGGAGTCGAGCATCGTGGCTGGTTTTACGACGGGGTCGGGGCGTTGCGCGACGTGGGGCAAAATCATCTGTTGCAGATGCTCGCTCTCATGACGATGGAGCAGCCCGCCGCGTCAAGTGCCGAGGCGATTCGTGCCGCTCGCGCCACGGCGATCCGGGAAGTCTTGAAGCCCATGACCGCCGAGGAGGTCGTCCGCAACTCGTACAGGTCGCAATACGAGGGGTATCGCGACATAGAGGGCGTCGATCACTGCAGCCAGACAGAGACTTTTTTCCGGCTCAAAACAGTGCTGACAGGCCCGCGCTGGGCAGGCGTGCCGGTCACTTTCGAAAGCGGAAAACGCATGGGCGAGGCCCGCAAGGAGATTATCGTAACCTTCCGGCATCCTCGGCCATGCTTGTGTGAGGGAGGCCCGCATCACAAGAACCAGGTAGTGTTTTCCTTTGAGCCTTCAGATTCGATCACCATAGTGTTTTGGGCGAAAAAGCCGGGCTTCGAGAGGGTCATCGAGCGCAGGGAGTTCAACTTCTTCCTCTATGAGAAAGAGGAGAAAGCCCAATACGTCGAAGAGTACGCAAGGCTTTTGCTCGACGCGATAAGGGGCGATCAAACGCTGTTTATCTCAACCGACGAGATCCGCGCGATGTGGGAGTTCATCGATCCGGTGACGGACGCCTGGACGCAAGGGCTCACGCCACTCCACACTTACGCGCCGGACACGTTCGATGTCTCCGAGCAAGCGGCCGAAGCGTTGGCCATGGCGCCGTCGCGCGGGGTCGTCGGAATATGCGGGCTTGGGAAGATGGGCGCCGCGCTTGCGTTGAATCTGCGAGAAAACGACTGGGAAGTGGTGGGATACAACCGTTCCCCGGAGAAAGCCTACGCGCTTGAGGCGCACGGGGTGTCGCCAGTGGTCTCACTGGCCGAGCTTGTCGGCGCGTTGCCGCGGCCCCGAGTTGTCTGGGTGATGCTGACCGCGGGCAAGCCAGTCGACCGAATCTTGTTCGGGGACGCCGGTGATCCTTCGGCAATCGGGCTTCTCGATCTCCTGGAAGAAGGCGATTTCGTGATTGACGGCGGCAACTCCTACTACAAGGACGCCATCGCGCGTGCTGCTCGTTTCGCCGAGCGAGGAATACGCTTCCTTGACTGCGGGACCAGCGGCGGGCCGGGCGGTGCCCGCAGCGGCGCGTGTCTGATGGTCGGCGGACGCAAGGAGGACTTCGAAGCCGTGGAGCCGATCTTTGCAGACGTCGCTCTTGCTGGCGGCGGTTACCGGTTTTTCGAGGGCCATGGCGCGGGCCATTTCGTGAAGATGGTCCACAACGGCATCGAGTACGGCATGATGCAGGCGATCGCCGAGGGCTTTCAGATTATGCGCTTCTCCGATTTCGAGCTCAATCTTTCGCAAGTGGCCGCCGTCTACCAGCGCGGCAGCGTTATCGAGTCACGGCTTATCGGCTGGCTGAAAGACGCCATGTCGGAACTGGGCGACTCGCTGGAGGGCGTAAGCGGTATGGTCGGACATACCGGTGAGGCCGAGTGGACTGTTCGCACCGCCGAGGAGATGGGGCTTGAGGCGCGAGTGATCAAAGGGGCGCTTCAATTCAGGGTCGAGTCGGAGCGCGATCCAAGTTATGCGGGACAGGTGCTGAGCGCGCTTAGGAATCGCTTCGGCGGTCACACGATGTAGGGCTCACGGATCCGGTAGAAGGCACCTACGGCTCGAGATGGTGCCGGTGCCGCCTTCAATTGCGATGACCACATGACTTGAGAGCACGTTGATGACGTTGCGCGCTTCTCCCATGCCGGTGAGTATGGCAAGGTCGATGCCGGTTGCGATACCTTGGCAATCGCTGTCGGGAACGATGCCGACGGTAAGTCCCCCGGCCTCTTTCGCGCCTGCTGCCGAGGCGGCCATGACGCCGGTGTTGCGACCGCCGTTGAGAAGGACCCATCCTTCCTCGGCGATAAGGCGTCCTAAAAGCCGGGCCTGCGACAGGACGCGATCCGGCACTTTGCTTCCGCCCATGACGCCGATGATCGTTTTCAAGCGATCGTCCCCCTAAAGGGCGAAAAACTTCAGTACACGCTTCACCCTGTTTAGTCTAAATTAAAAGTTGGCTTTTTGGTTGACGAATAATGCTACCGGTCATGACGCTTGACGTATGACGCGGGGCGTTGTACTCTTGGTGGATGATCAAGTCATTCGCTGACAGCGAGACCAGGAAGGTGTTCAACCGGCGGTTCTCCAAGGATCGCGAGGGCCAGCACAGCATCCGCATCAACGACCAGTGGCGCGTGTGTTTCGTGTGGGATGGCGGCGACGCATACAACGTCGAGATCACTGACTATCACTAGAGAAGAGATGAGAGACGATGACCAAGAAGCTGACTCCGGTGCACCCCGGCGAGGTGTTGATGGAGGAGTTCCTAAAGCCGCTCGGGCTGAGCCAGAACCGGCTGGCACTGAGCCTCGGGGTCCCGCCACGTCGCATCAACGAGATCGTTCTCTGCAAACGTCGCGTCACTGCGGAGACCGCTCTTCGCCTGGCTCGTTACTTCGACACGACACCCCAGTTCTGGCTCGGCCTGCAGGCCGACTATGATCTGGACGTCGCCTCGGATAAATTGGGCGAAAGGCTCGATCGCGAGGTTCGTGGGCACGCGGTGCGGTGAACTGCTCGGGCGCGCCCGCCGAAAATCCTGATTTACCTTTTAGTTTTTTTGGCGCGCCCTGAGAGATTCGAACTCCCGACCTTCTGATTCGTAGTCAGACGCTCTATCCGGCTGAGCTAAGGGCGCTTACCCAAAAGGGCTTGGTAATCCTGCCATCGAAAAGCATGTTACGTCAAGTGCTTATAGTTCCTCGGGCCAGGCCCGGTCAAGTTTTATGTGGCGGAGAGTGAGGGATTCGAACCCTCGAAGGGGCTTATTACCCCTTACTCGCTTAGCAGGCGAGCGCCTTCAACCGACTCGGCCAACTCTCCGTGATCGCCGGCAAGGCGGCGAAACGGCAAATATTGTAACATGCCAATCACGCGATGCATGATCAGGATGCAACTGGCGGAGGGGGTGGGATTCGAACCCACGGACCCTTGCGGGTCAACGGTTTTCAAGACCGTCGCGATCGTCCACTCTGCCACCCCTCCGCGAGATGACTTGACGCGATGAGCAGTCTATCATGCGATTCTAGTTAGAATCGAGAGTAGAGGCTGAGCCGATGCCAGAAGGCTTCTCGGCGATGGATGTTGGAGGTGGCGAGCGCTGTTGAAGTATTCCGACGAACATTATATGGATATGGCCCTTGAGCTGGCGGGCCTTGCTGCGCTTGCCGGTGAGGTCCCGGTAGGCGCGGTTGTCGTATGTGGTGGCAAGGCCATTGCGGGCGCGCACAATCGCCGAGAGATCGACGTTGATCCCACGGGGCACGCGGAGCTACTCGCGATCCGTGATGCGTCGGCTTATCTCGGCCGTTGGCGATTGTCGGATTGCACGGTTTACGTGACGCTCGAGCCGTGCCCGATGTGCGCGGGCCTGATGCACCAGGCACGCATTGCGCGTTGTGTTTTCGCAGCTCCAGACCCCAAAGCGGGCGCGCTTGGCACCCTGTTTCGCCTCCACGAGGATGAGCGCCTCAACCATCGATTCGAAGTCACTTCCGGAGTGCGGGAGCAGCAAAGCGCGAAGTTGCTGCGATCGTTTTTCAGCCAACGGCGCGGCAAGTGACAAAGACAAAACCTTCCTTTTAGCGCATTGGTATTAAACATCTCTTACGAAGTGCCGACATATGGACATATGTTTCAGATTGAGTTTTCTGGAAAAAGCCGATTGGCAACTCGGCGAATCTAAGGAGATTAGTAGTCGTAATGGAAAATTGGGCATACATTTTACCGACGTACTTCATTGGAATCGCCAGCTTGCTTGCCGCTGCGTTTTTGCTGGTGGACGCGGTATTGCTGCGTCGCGTGGCCAGAGGCGGGGCGATCGCCGAGAACATCAACTTCTTGGTGCTGGGAGTTATCTGTCTGGCCGGGTCGGTGCTGTCTCGATGGATCGTAGACCGGCTTTCCGTATGGGTGGAAGTGCCGCAACCCTGGCTTGCCTCCGACGCGTTGGTCTTGATGGCGATGGTGCTGATGGGCTTGTATTTTTGGCGGGTACGCAAGGCGCTAGAAGGCTATCTCAGTGCGGCCCAAAAGTACTCGGGTCCGGATAAGGGCGACGCTGATGCCTAATGCGCTGGCAGAGAGAATCGAGGAAACGCTGCGCCCAGTCATCGGCACGGTGCTCGCGACAGTTTCCGTTGATGTCGAGGCCAAGCGCATCGGCAAATCCGTCGATACACTCAGCCGCGCGGACTTGCCTGGCATCGCCGAGAACCTGGCGACTGCATTAAGGCTGGTGGTCGGTCAGGATTTGGCCGAGGCCGCCGCCAAGAAGGTCCGCGAGCTTGTTTGAGGGCGCATAGCCCTCCCAGGGATCCTTGCCTTGCTGGTCCAGCCTTGATCGAGTCGTGCGGATGTCGAATGCGGCAGGATCGAGTTCGGGTGATACCTCTTCCCAGGCGATCTTGACTGACACCGGCAGCCCGGGCCTTGCTCTCGCCGAATACGTGGCGACCGCGGTGGCGCCGCTCGCGTTTCGCAAATAGTCGATAAGAATGCGGCCGTCACGCTCACGTTTCGCTGTTTTCTCGGTGAATCGGTTCGGGAAGTCTGTGGCGAACTGCTTGGCGAACGCCTTCGCGAACTCCCGTATCGCGCCATAGTCAAACGCCGGCACTATCGGGACGACCAGATGCAAGCCGCGTCCGCCGGTGGTCTTGGGAAACGCCGGCAGCCCGAGCAGGTTGAGAGCCTCGCGCATCTCCCACGCGGCTTCACAGACGCTTTGCCATGACACTCCCGGCCCGGGATCCAGGTCGAAGATCACGCGATCGGGGTTTGTCAGGTTCTCGGCGGTGGAATTCCATGTATGAAACTCGATGACGCCAAGTTGCACAAGGGCGAGGAGGCCCTCCAGCGAGTCGATGTGCATGTACACGCGCTGTTCGCCATGTTCGAGCACGTCGATTTTGCGCACCGAGTCCGGAAAGCCTCTCGGATGTGGATGTTTCTGGTAAAAACAGCTGCCGAGAAGCCCGTGTGGGCATCTGACCAGCGTAAGCGGCCTGCCGATGAGCTCCGGGAGCAAGTGAGACGAGACTTGCTCGTAGTAGCCGAGAAGATCGGCCTTGGTCACCGGCGCCAAGGCGCTATCCGCAGGCGCCCAAAGCACCTTGTCGGGGTTCGTCACGTGCGGCTTCTCGGCGGTCTCCGCTAGGCGCACGAAGGAGGGGTGCCGCAGGTGGCCCTCGGCGGTCCACTCGGCGAACTTCACCTCGGCGACAAGCTCCGGGCGCGCCCATCGCACTGGAGGCATCCGCTTGCCTAAGGGCTCGGCGAAGGGCGAGGTGTCCGTCGCGAGCGCGTCCAGGCGTGCGCGAAGATCGCGCAAGTCGCTCTCGCTGAAGCCGGTTCCGACCCTGCCCGCGAAGTGGAGCTTGCCTGTCTCGCCGGGTTCGGTCTCGCCGAGAAGAAGCGCCCCGAAGCCTGTGCGGGAGCCGGCCGGCATCGTGTACCCGCCGATGATGAAGCGCTCCTGCATCGAGCACTTCACTTTCAGCCAATCCCGTGAACGGCCGGGCGTGTGGGGGCGGTCGGCGCGCTTGGAAACGATCCCCTCCAGCGAGAGCGCGCATGCTTCGCGATAAAAGTGCGGGCCAGGCGACTCGACATGCTCGGCGAGAAGAAGCCCGCCGCCGGTGCCCGTGGCCCCGAAGAGCTCTTGCAGCAGCTCCTTGCGCTGGCGAAGGGGCAGGTCGCGTATGTCTCGGCCATCAAGAAATAGCAGTTCGAAGGCTACGTAGACGATAGCGGCCGAGTCGCCTTCGCCCAGAGCCTGTTGCAATGCGGCGAAGGCGGAGATTCCTCGGCTGTCGAACACGACCGCTTCTCCGTCGAGCACGGCGGTATGCGCGGGGAGCTTGGCGATGGCCGAGGCGATTCGCGGGAACTTCGCGGTCCAGTCGAGGTTGTTGCGGGTGAGCATCGTGACGGCGTCACCGTTCTTGATCGCTTGCAGGCGGTAGCCGTCGTACTTGATCTCGTGAATCCACTCCGGCCCGGACGGAGCCTCGGCGGCAAGCGTCGCGAGCTGGAGCTCCACCGGGACGGCCGGGTCACCGCGTTCCTTGATGAGCAGCCAGTTGTCGCCACGCTCGTTGCCTCGCGCCTTCATGGGCACCAGCGTGAACCCGCCTCTCAGGCGCTCGCCGTGCAGGACGAACTTGAGCGCCTTGCGGTCCGCGAGCGCGGCGTCGAAATCGCCGAGCGGCTCATACGTGCCCGAGTCCCATATCTCGACGGTTCCGGCCCCGTACTGCCCCTCAGGAATGACGCCCGCGAAGGAGGCGTACTCCAAGGGGTGGTCTTCCACGTGGACCGCGAGGCGTTTGTCTTTCGGGTCGAGCGATGGGCCTTTCGGCACCGCCCAGCTCGCCAGCACACCGCCGACCTCCAGGCGGAAGTCGTAGTGCAGGCTGCGCGCCGCGTGCTTCTGGACGACGAAGATCCGCGAGCCTTCCGCCGAGGAGTTCACTCCCGCGGAGGCCTTATCGTCGCCGATTGGCTCGGGGGTGGCTTCGAAAGTGCGCTTATCGTGGTACTTGTCGAGACTCATCGGCTTGTCTCCGGGTGACATCAGGAGTCGGCGGCCCGCGCCTCGGCGGTCCGTGCGGCCTTGGCTTTCTCCAGCGAACGGCGGAGCAGCGAAGCGATGTCGATGACCTCGCCGTCGGACTCAGTCGCCGAGGTGACCGGCGAGGCGATCTCGGCGCCTGCGGCCTTGCGCTCGATGAGGTCGAGCAGCTCGTCGCGATAGGTGTCGCGATAACGCGGGTCGGCCGGCTCGAAGTCGGCCTCGATCATGCGAACGAGCTCACCGGCGATCGCCAGTTCGGCATCGGTGACGCCCAGGGATTCGAGATCCGCCGAGGGCAGGTCCAGCGCCGAGGAATCGAGCAGCTCTTGCGGGTAGCGAATGACGGTAAGCAGGAGCAGGTCGCCTCGTGGAATGAGCGCGACCAGGTGCTGGCGGGTGCGGATGACGATCTTGCCGAGAGCGACACGCCCGGCTCGGGCCAGCGCTTCGCGCAAGAGCGCGTAGGCTTTGCGGCCAGCTTTTGAGGGCTCCAGGTAGTAGGGCTTCTCGAAGTATTCGGGCGCGATCTCCTCGGCGCATACCGCGGCAAGGATGTCGATACTTTGCGTCGCCTCGACGTTGGCCGCCTTGAAGTCGTCGTCTTCGATGATGACCCAGCGCCCGGGTGAGACCTCGTGGCCTTTGACGATCCGCTCCCAGGGCACCTCCTCGGCGGTGCGCGAGTTTACGCGCTTTTGTTTGACTGGCGAGAGGTCCTGGCGATCCAGGAGGTGAAACGAGAGCCGCGATGAGGGGTTTTCGGCGGGGAAAAGCGCTACGGGTATCGTGACCAGCCCGAAAGTGATAGCGCCTTTCCAGATCGCGTGTGGCATTGTCGCCTCCTTGTCGGTCGCGCGCAGGCGCGAATCCGGCGAATTCCGGCTTTTGTCGCTAGGATAACACTCCGCGCGGATGCGGCGGGTGAGCTGCGCACACGTGGGGCTTGGCGGCAACCGGCGCTCGGGGAGCGCGTAAGGTTTAGGGGGGCGTGACCCCGAAGTCGTCTTGAGACGTAGTGCGGGGTTCCTTCTACTCTTGGTGTGTCGAAGACCCAGAGAAGAAAGGAAACTCGCATGCACGATGATACCGCGCTCAAGTCGATGC
>JAGXSC010000014.1 GCA_018334075.1 Actinomycetota bacterium | reverse complement strand
GAGTTTTTGTAGCCAAAGGAGTGTCGATGTCTAATCCTGCAAAAACCTCGTGATACCGACACACCGGCATCAAGACAGAGTTCATCTCGTACTGATTGCGGAAACCGCAACCTTTTCCCTCTGAGATCGGTACACGATTGGCCGAAACATGCTATACTGTCCTCGTGTCACTGACGGGGCGACACGGGTTTTTAGCCTTCCTACGAGGGATTGAAACGCGGCCTGGATCGTGTTGCGAAGGGCATAACCGCCGTGTTTTTAGCCTTCCTACGAGGGATTGAAACTGGACTTGTTCAAGACCAAGGTCAGCCCACTGAGCAAGTTTTTAGCCTTCCTACGAGGGATTGAAACTCGTACCAGTGTCGCCTCTGGCGTCTCGGCTGAGTAGTTTTTAGCCTTCCTACGAGGGATTGAAACAGTTCTACCGCTACCTCGGGGTCTAGCGTCTCCCAGGTTTTTAGCCTTCCTACGAGGGATTGAAACGACGTATCCCCGACCTTCCTGGTAGAAGTCCCCTAGTTTTTAGCCTTCCTACGAGGGATTGAAACATTAACTGGTCACGGCTAGTAACAGCCATGTTACGCGTTTTTAGCCTTCCTACGAGGGATTGAAACCGGCGATATGGTGACACTAAACTTGGCTGAGCGGAGTTTTTAGCCTTCCTACGAGGGATTGAAACCGATAACCCCGACTCGGCTTTCGAACTCGGCGTCCAGTTTTTAGCCTTCCTACGAGGGATTGAAACTGAAGACCGGCTAGACCAGGTGTGCGCAGGTGATTGGTTTTTAGCCTTCCTACGAGGGATTGAAACTTGCACCCCCTTCCTGACGAACGGCTCTTTAGGGGTGTTTTTAGCCTTCCTACGAGGGATTGAAACAACGCCCTAGCCCTGGCTCTCATGCTCAGGCGTTCGAGTTTTTAGCCTTCCTACGAGGGATTGAAACAGGTCGCAGGGTCCACTACAGAACTGACGGTCCTGAGTTTTTAGCCTTCCTACGAGGGATTGAAACACGCCCTGGCCTGACCCCTGCCTCCGTTTACAGTCGGTTTTTAGCCTTCCTACGAGGGATTGAAACAAGGCGTACTCGTGCCGCCGCATTACGGCGCTGCGTTGTTTTTAGCCTTCCTACGAGGGATTGAAACCCGGATATGCACCAGTTCGTGCGCCATCATCCCATGTTTTTAGCCTTCCTACGAGGGATTGAAACGAAATCGCTGCGATATCATCACCCAGATCGTGGCGAGGTTTTTAGCCTTCCTACGAGGGATTGAAACATGCCAAGCGATTTCAGTTCTTCGAGCACGCTCGTCGTTTTTAGCCTTCCTACGAGGGATTGAAACCCGCCATCCGGCGGGTATGGCCGGGGCGGTTCCCGTTTTTAGCCTTCCTACGAGGGATTGAAACAAGGTCACGCTACGTGGATACTCACCATGAGCCGTGGTTTTTAGCCTTCCTACGAGGGATTGAAACTCGGCACGAACTGGTGTGGGCTACGGCCCACACCAAAGGTTTTTAGCCTTCCTACGAGGGATTGAAACCTCGACCAGGCACTACCGCACCATCGCGGCCCGCTAGGTTTTTAGCCTTCCTACGAGGGATTGAAACATGAGTTGGCGGCCCAGTGGGGCACTGCGCGGGGGCGTTTTTAGCCTTCCTACGAGGGATTGAAACAAGCGCAAACAGACTGACTACATTGCTGCGCTCCGCGCGGTTTTTAGCCTTCCTACGAGGGATTGAAACAGCGCGTGCCGCATGAGCCGGTGCGGGCTGTCGTGAGTTTTTAGCCTTCCTACGAGGGATTGAAACGCGGTATCCATGTCCGGCCCCGCGATATTGGCCATAGTTTTTAGCCTTCCTACGAGGGATTGAAACTACGCCTCACGTCCCTGATCCTCTTCGTCACGCAGCGTTTTTAGCCTTCCTACGAGGGATTGAAACGGGATTTTGAGACCTACTTCAGCAGCGGTGGCGCGATGTTTTTAGCCTTCCTACGAGGGATTGAAACACATCCTCGAATCCGCTGGGGTACGGCCCTCGTAGGAGTTTTTAGCCTTCCTACGAGGGATTGAAACATCCCAACAGCGGTAGTAGTGGCAATAGCAGCGTTCAGTTTTTAGCCTTCCTACGAGGGATTGAAACGCTGCCTTCTCAGTGGGGGTGGCGGCAGCCGACGGCGTTTTTAGCCTTCCTACGAGGGATTGAAACATTTACCATCAGAGCCGCCTGCTGAGTTCCGTATCTTGTTTTTAGCCTTCCTACGAGGGATTGAAACCGGATCGCCAGCCCAATGCCGGCGATGGCCCCAGCAGCGTTTTTAGCCTTCCTACGAGGGATTGAAACCGGGATGATCGCCTCATTGCCGGCGAACAGGCCCCAGTTTTTAGCCTTCCTACGAGGGATTGAAACAGCCGTGAGTGCGTCGCCGCTGGATGCCGCCGCCCAGTTTTTAGCCTTCCTACGAGGGATTGAAACTCAGCGGACCGAGCCGGTTGCCACCTTTGCGCAGGCTGTTTTTAGCCTTCCTACGAGGGATTGAAACTGCTGTGGGCGGAGCGCACACCCGTGTTTTCAAACAGTTTTTAGCCTTCCTACGAGGGATTGAAACTTGGGTTCACGGAGTGCGGCCCGATGATTGGGACGCGTTTTTAGCCTTCCTACGAGGGATTGAAACGCTGGACACCGCCCGCTTGAATGGCCACTCAAGAAGTTTTTAGCCTTCCTACGAGGGATTGAAACGTGCCGCCGACTGAGACGGCCATCCACCAGATTAAGTTTTTAGCCTTCCTACGAGGGATTGAAACGCAACTTGATCAAGCGGTGGCGCCTCGAAAAGGGGGTTTTTAGCCTTCCTACGAGGGATTGAAACATGCCAGATCGCAGGCTGGCTGGACGCCGCTGCATGGTTTTTAGCCTTCCTACGAGGGATTGAAACAGAAGATTCTGATCTTCAACGCGGGCCGGACGGGGCTGTTTTTAGCCTTCCTACGAGGGATTGAAACGCCCCCGGAGCGGGGGCGAGGACAATGACAAGGAGCGTTTTTAGCCTTCCTACGAGGGATTGAAACTCCGGAGCAGTACTCTTGTGGAATGGAGTACTGCATGTTTTTAGCCTTCCTACGAGGGATTGAAACCCCGATTGGGCGCACCGAGCGCTTACAAGCGCCCAGTTTTTAGCCTTCCTACGAGGGATTGAAACTAGCCGTAGCTTTTAAGCGCCGCCGCATGGTTGCTAAGTTTTTAGCCTTCCTACGAGGGATTGAAACACTGGCTTCTGGGGATTTGGCCCGCTCTGGCCCCCGGGTTTTTAGCCTTCCTACGAGGGATTGAAACATCTGCTGCGCTTTCGCGCTTTCTGTTGGAAATTGGGTTTTTAGCCTTCCTACGAGGGATTGAAACCGGGCTAAGTATGGCGCAGTCAGTTACCTGTCGGAGTTTTTAGCCTTCCTACGAGGGATTGAAACTGAAACACGGCCAATTCACGGCTACCGCCGCCGCCGGTTTTTAGCCTTCCTACGAGGGATTGAAACTCGACATGACCGCGGAGACCTATCCGGAGCAGTACTGTTTTTAGCCTTCCTACGAGGGATTGAAACATTGAAAAAGCGCTGGCTGCCAGCGAAGCCCTGCGTGAGTTTTTAGCCTTCCTACGAGGGATTGAAACCAAGACCCCAAGATCGATCCCGCCCGAGGCGCTCTTGTTTTTAGCCTTCCTACGAGGGATTGAAACCTGGCAACACTGGCAGCACTGGGATGTTGCCGCGACGGTTTTTAGCCTTCCTACGAGGGATTGAAACAGGATTTTGACGCTAAGACGGAACTCGCCGACGCGAGTTTTTAGCCTTCCTACGAGGGATTGAAACGACTCTTTGAACGTGCTCGACGGTAGCTGATACGTCCCCGTTTTTAGCCTTCCTACGAGGGATTGAAACGATGCCAAAATCTGCCAGGCGCCTAGTGCCGGGTTCGTTTTTAGCCTTCCTACGAGGGATTGAAACTGCGCAATGATTAGGTCGGCCTCCGCGAACAACAGCGTTTTTAGCCTTCCTACGAGGGATTGAAACGTGTTTGACCTGCGAGTACCTCGTTCTGCAAGAAGGGTTTTTAGCCTTCCTACGAGGGATTGAAACACGGCGTAGTTGTTCATCGCCTGGGCGCTGTAGCCGGTTTTTAGCCTTCCTACGAGGGATTGAAACCTGCACGCCACCTACCAGCAAAGACTGGGTGAGGCGGTTTTTAGCCTTCCTACGAGGGATTGAAACGAGTTTAAGTACGGGGCATAAGGCTAAACCAGAGGAGGTTTTTAGCCTTCCTACGAGGGATTGAAACTGGTGCTGCCAGAACCGATCCGCCGCATTGTGCCGGTTTTTAGCCTTCCTACGAGGGATTGAAACTCGAGATTGATCCTCAGAGACTCGACATGGGGGAACGTTTTTAGCCTTCCTACGAGGGATTGAAACAGAAAGCGGGAGGGGTGCAACAGGCTGCACCCCAGGGTTTTTAGCCTTCCTACGAGGGATTGAAACGCCTCTCTGGACCGCGGGCGCTAATAGCACCGGCAGCGTTTTTAGCCTTCCTACGAGGGATTGAAACACGCGCTCAATACCTGCCTCCCATCGCGCACGAGTGTGTTTTTAGCCTTCCTACGAGGGATTGAAACGTGGCCGGCAGGTTGGTCAGCGCAACGTTAATGAGTGTTTTTAGCCTTCCTACGAGGGATTGAAACTCGCAAGGCAATGAATAGTTTCATTTGCTCACCTGGGTTTTTAGCCTTCCTACGAGGGATTGAAACTAGCTCATCCAGCCGCTGGTCGATGGCGGCCCGCTGGTTTTTAGCCTTCCTACGAGGGATTGAAACAAAACCTGTGCGGTACGCCGACTGCGCCGGGCGCGAGTTTTTAGCCTTCCTACGAGGGATTGAAACACGTCTTCGGGGATCGTCACGTGGCCGCGCGTCACGTGTTTTTAGCCTTCCTACGAGGGATTGAAACACAACTGCGCCCCATCAGGTCGCACATGAACGCGATTCGTTTTTAGCCTTCCTACGAGGGATTGAAACTCATCTACCAGCACCAGGACATTCCCATATCCGTTAGTTTTTAGCCTTCCTACGAGGGATTGAAACGGCTGGTTGGCTGGTGGCTGTTCCAATCTCAGGCCCGTTTTTAGCCTTCCTACGAGGGATTGAAACAAGCTCGACTCCCGCCAGGCGATCGCGGTCACCAGGTGTTTTTAGCCTTCCTACGAGGGATTGAAACTCATCCATCATTCACCCCGGAGGAGCTGCTCCTCGTGTTTTTAGCCTTCCTACGAGGGATTGAAACAAAGCCAGGCTAGTCATTACCCGGTTGCCGGTGCCACGTTTTTAGCCTTCCTACGAGGGATTGAAACTTGGCTGAAAGTCGTATTCGACGTAGTAGATGTTCTTGTTTTTAGCCTTCCTACGAGGGATTGAAACTCGAGTCACAGCCGCTCGTAGCGTCTGAGCCAGCCCCGGTTTTTAGCCTTCCTACGAGGGATTGAAACCCAATAACTGGGTGTCAAACTCAATGGTGACGCGCAGTTTTTAGCCTTCCTACGAGGGATTGAAACATGTCCTCGTCCGGTTCCGGCATTGAGGCTGGCTCAGGTTTTTAGCCTTCCTACGAGGGATTGAAACCAAAAGCTGGGTGTCCGCGACTACTTCAAATTGGCTGTTTTTAGCCTTCCTACGAGGGATTGAAACCGTGCTAACTCGGAGTAGGCCACCGGTCCTGGGGTAGTTTTTAGCCTTCCTACGAGGGATTGAAACGTGAGCTGCGGCAGATCGGCATCCTGCGCATCGTTGGTTTTTAGCCTTCCTACGAGGGATTGAAACTGGGTCCGTTACAGGATTGAGCGCAAAAAGGCGTTGTTTTTAGCCTTCCTACGAGGGATTGAAACCCGTCCTGGCCGTCTGAGGCCACGAAGGAGGCTGAGGTTTTTAGCCTTCCTACGAGGGATTGAAACATGGAACGGCAGGAGGAGGCTGCTACCTACTCTGAGGTTTTTAGCCTTCCTACGAGGGATTGAAACGACCACAGGGTCTAATAGTTCCCATCCACGCCACCAGTTTTTAGCCTTCCTACGAGGGATTGAAACTATGCTGTTCACCGAGGGCTGGGACTATCCGGCAGCCTCGTTTTTAGCCTTCCTACGAGGGATTGAAACTTGGCGTCGATCTGCCAGGTGAACACCCAGGGGTTGAGTTTTTAGCCTTCCTACGAGGGATTGAAACGACGCGCTGGCGCACTACGTGAGGGCTGCCGGCTTAGGTTTTTAGCCTTCCTACGAGGGATTGAAACGGCCTTATGCCTGGGCTGCGCAATACCAGGGTGAAGTTTTTAGCCTTCCTACGAGGGATTGAAACAACTGGTCGAAACTGATAGCCCGCACAAACCAACGAGTTTTTAGCCTTCCTACGAGGGATTGAAACCTGAACTCGTTGAGTCCGTCTGGTGGACGATTGCAGTTTTTAGCCTTCCTACGAGGGATTGAAACCTGCCAAGGTGCCGCTGCCATTGGCCGACGCTCAGTTTTTAGCCTTCCTACGAGGGATTGAAACTTAGCCGTGAGCCGGGGCAGCCGGTAGTTTATGCCCTAGTTTTTAGCCTTCCTACGAGGGATTGAAACTAGCCCCGGCTGAAGCTGAGGGGCAAACGGCGCCGGTTTTTAGCCTTCCTACGAGGGATTGAAACAGGGCGGTTCGCTAGCTGCCGCTCAGGTGCATGAGAGTTTTTAGCCTTCCTACGAGGGATTGAAACCGCTTTCGCAGTTAGGTCTGCCAAATCAATAGCATGTTTTTAGCCTTCCTACGAGGGATTGAAACGAGGCCATCCCGCCGGGCCTAGCCCGCAACATCATGGTTTTTAGCCTTCCTACGAGGGATTGAAACGCCGACGCTCATCGGGTATCGGCCCTGGCGCCGTGATGTTTTTAGCCTTCCTACGAGGGATTGAAACCACCTACACCCGCGCCTCCGTTTCGAGTGACCCCGGGTTTTTAGCCTTCCTACGAGGGATTGAAACACCGCACAGGGCTACCGGGTAGTGGTGGCCCGCGGCGTTTTTAGCCTTCCTACGAGGGATTGAAACGTAAATGACGTGGGAGCGGTGAATCGAACGTAGAGGGTTTTTAGCCTTCCTACGAGGGATTGAAACACCGCCGGAATGAGTCATACCAACCACAGCCTAGTTTTTAGCCTTCCTACGAGGGATTGAAACCTAGTTGAGCAGGTCCTACGCCATCGAGCGCCTCAAGTTTTTAGCCTTCCTACGAGGGATTGAAACACGCCCTAGCCGACGCTGACGATGTTGATGCTATCAGTTTTTAGCCTTCCTACGAGGGATTGAAACGCCCGTGGTTCTATCTGCCTCGGCGGTTCAGAGAGGTTTTTAGCCTTCCTACGAGGGATTGAAACCAGCTCTTGCAGTTGCGCCGTGTACGCCAGGCGCCCGGTTTTTAGCCTTCCTACGAGGGATTGAAACTTGTCGGTGGCTGGTTCCTCTGGCAGCACATGCAGGTTTTTAGCCTTCCTACGAGGGATTGAAACAACAGGTATTCAGTGGGCGTCCTGATCTGGAGACCAGTTTTTAGCCTTCCTACGAGGGATTGAAACTCGATCCCGGCAAACACGCCACGCACGCCGTAGGGCGGTTTTTAGCCTTCCTACGAGGGATTGAAACGTGCGATGTCCACGCTATCGCACCTTGTAACGACGGGTTTTTAGCCTTCCTACGAGGGATTGAAACACGATCTGCCCCCGGCCCAGGGGCCGGAGCCCCAGCCTGTTTTTAGCCTTCCTACGAGGGATTGAAACGCCAGCGAGATCGCGAACAAAAACACGCTGGCCGGGGTTTTTAGCCTTCCTACGAGGGATTGAAACGGCGCTTCACAGGAGAGTCCCCATGACCTACCTCATCGTTTTTAGCCTTCCTACGAGGGATTGAAACACCTGCATAGCTACCGCCACGGCGGCATCAGGCAGAGTTTTTAGCCTTCCTACGAGGGATTGAAACGGAGTCCATCACAATTAACCTCCCGCACGGGGTGCTGTTTTTAGCCTTCCTACGAGGGATTGAAACTCGAGTAGACGTCGCTACCGCGGTGGCGCGCCACCGGGTTTTTAGCCTTCCTACGAGGGATTGAAACTCCCAACGGGCCGGCGCTGATGGTGTCTACGGTATGCGTTTTTAGCCTTCCTACGAGGGATTGAAACGAGACTCGCCTCAACCGCCCCCGATGAAGCTGCGAGTTTTTAGCCTTCCTACGAGGGATTGAAACAATCCAATTTCTGCCGGTAGGCGACCATGAAGTTCAGTTTTTAGCCTTCCTACGAGGGATTGAAACAACGCAAGCTCGGCGAACGTACCATTGAGTGCCCCGTTTTTAGCCTTCCTACGAGGGATTGAAACAGTCACGCGGTCGCCTAGCTCTGGGAAATACTCCCGGGTTTTTAGCCTTCCTACGAGGGATTGAAACCCGATACCGGCCACGCATGGCCTCTATAATCCGGCGGTTTTTAGCCTTCCTACGAGGGATTGAAACGTCTATCCTAGACATAGCTTGTCGGGGCGTTAACCCTGTTTTTAGCCTTCCTACGAGGGATTGAAACAAGAGCAAGCGATTAATGTGCGCCCCTGGTAGCTCTAGTTTTTAGCCTTCCTACGAGGGATTGAAACACGTGCGTTCTGAAGATGTGCCTAGCCAGTAGCCGGTTTTTAGCCTTCCTACGAGGGATTGAAACCACGTATCCAGCCGAGGTGCAGGCGGAGCTGGCGGCGTTTTTAGCCTTCCTACGAGGGATTGAAACTGGGCACGTCTTCACATTCGGTTGGCTGGCCGCCGGGTTTTTAGCCTTCCTACGAGGGATTGAAACACCGATGATCAGCGCTCCGACGCCAACCGAGGCCAGTTTTTAGCCTTCCTACGAGGGATTGAAACAGGCAGCTCGGCCCTTTGCCATGAACCCCGAGCGGGTTTTTAGCCTTCCTACGAGGGATTGAAACGGTAATGGGGGGCCTGACCGGCTGGGTGATCAGAGGCGTTTTTAGCCTTCCTACGAGGGATTGAAACGACATCGAGGTCGCCCGGACGCTCTCGCACTGGAACGTTTTTAGCCTTCCTACGAGGGATTGAAACTGCGGCCCAGGACAGGTAGACGCCGCGGGTCGTGCCCGGTTTTTAGCCTTCCTACGAGGGATTGAAACCGGCCCGTCCTCATCGATATGTCCGATTTTCGCAGCACGTTTTTAGCCTTCCTACGAGGGATTGAAACGGTAGTGAGGGCTCGCTCGGTATAAGTCACCGATCCG
This sequence comes from Actinomycetota bacterium, assembly GCA_018334075.1. Taxonomy (NCBI): domain Bacteria; kingdom Bacillati; phylum Actinomycetota; species Actinomycetota bacterium. Next base: position 3,927 of record JAGXSC010000014.1, on the reverse strand, counting down.
GTTTTTAGCCTTCCTACGAGGGATTGAAACAACATAAAGATGGCGACGCCCGCAGCAGCGACCACGCGTTTTTAGCCTTCCTACGAGGGATTGAAACCGATAATTGGCCCGACCAGTGAGCTGGATTAAACCGTTTTTAGCCTTCCTACGAGGGATTGAAACGCTGACGCCCTGTTGCTGCCAACCCCTGCCCCCGAGCGTTTTTAGCCTTCCTACGAGGGATTGAAACTTCCTCACGACGCGGCCTACTACCCACCACCTTAAAGTTTTTAGCCTTCCTACGAGGGATTGAAACCTAGAGTCAGTGCGCGACACTATCGCAATGACTCCAGTTTTTAGCCTTCCTACGAGGGATTGAAACTGGGCGCACCACTACCAACATCACGGAGTATCCCGTGTTTTTAGCCTTCCTACGAGGGATTGAAACCCGAAGTGCCTCGCCCCATCTACGCGGCGAGTGACGTTTTTAGCCTTCCTACGAGGGATTGAAACCTGTAGAACCATGCCCTGGCTGCCGTAGACATCGACCGTTTTTAGCCTTCCTACGAGGGATTGAAACGCCAATGATCAACGCTCCAACGCCAACCGAGGCAAGTTTTTAGCCTTCCTACGAGGGATTGAAACTCGGTTTGTCGAGTTACGAGTAAGTGGTTTTCGCTGGTTTTTAGCCTTCCTACGAGGGATTGAAACGACGAGGAGCAGCACGGACGGGTCTCCATCTGGCTCAGTTTTTAGCCTTCCTACGAGGGATTGAAACTCGCGTTCATCCGGGGGGGGTTCTTGGCATAATCAGTTTTTAGCCTTCCTACGAGGGATTGAAACCGCCAGCCGGTGTGCGGCGGCTTAGTCTGGCCTTCGAGTTTTTAGCCTTCCTACGAGGGATTGAAACTGACCAAAAGAACAAGTGCCCCTCCTTGTGCGAAGGGTTTTTAGCCTTCCTACGAGGGATTGAAACCGAGATTTGTACTCCGCAGCCATGGGGCGGGTGATAGTTTTTAGCCTTCCTACGAGGGATTGAAACTCGCCTGAGATGCCGATGGTGCCCTTACCCTCTGGTGTTTTTAGCCTTCCTACGAGGGATTGAAACTGTGGATCGATGCAGCTGGCGCTACGTTGGGTTTTTGTTTTTAGCCTTCCTACGAGGGATTGAAACCTCCACCATCGTCACCTTCGTTTCCAGCGAGGTCAGGTTTTTAGCCTTCCTACGAGGGATTGAAACTGATTCCTCACCTTTCTTATTTAGGCCCTGTTTTCTGGTTTTTAGCCTTCCTACGAGGGATTGAAACAACCAGTCGATCACCGACTGGCGCACGCGCGGGGAGTTTTTAGCCTTCCTACGAGGGATTGAAACCACGGCTGGCAGCGCCGCGATGCCTCGGTGCGGGTCAAGTTTTTAGCCTTCCTACGAGGGATTGAAACGCGCTCTACCTGGAATCGTTGATAGCGGGACTGCAAGTTTTTAGCCTTCCTACGAGGGATTGAAACCAGCGACGCCCCGGAGGGGAACTGCTGCCATTCTAGGTTTTTAGCCTTCCTACGAGGGATTGAAACGCCCCATCTTCACGAGCGTAGGCTCGGGCGGCCGTGTTTTTAGCCTTCCTACGAGGGATTGAAACTATGGCATCACGCGAGCAACCACGATTAACCTCATCCAGTTTTTAGCCTTCCTACGAGGGATTGAAACGGAAACTACGCCGACCGATTACTCGACCTCGAGCAGAGTTTTTAGCCTTCCTACGAGGGATTGAAACACCTGAGAGTGTTGCAACAGTGATGGTCAATTTCAAGTTTTTAGCCTTCCTACGAGGGATTGAAACCCTCGGTATAGCCGCGCACTTGTACGCGGCCCTCCGTTTTTAGCCTTCCTACGAGGGATTGAAACCCTGCTGATGAGGGCCTGCTGATCCTGCACGATGTTGTTTTTAGCCTTCCTACGAGGGATTGAAACCTATCGAGTGCGCGGCTACTATCATTCTGGCCGCAGTTTTTAGCCTTCCTACGAGGGATTGAAACGCCCAATATCTATGGGGGGGCCAGAAGTAGGTAGGTTTTTAGCCTTCCTACGAGGGATTGAAACGACCAATCGGCGCGGGCTATCGTGGCGCACGAGACAGTTTTTAGCCTTCCTACGAGGGATTGAAACAGGCCCTCTCGATAGGCATTGCCGCTGTTGGCACGGGTTTTTAGCCTTCCTACGAGGGATTGAAACGCTTCCTGGATCGCCACCCCGCTCGGTGGCGTAGCGTTTTTAGCCTTCCTACGAGGGATTGAAACGGGAGAATGGGCTATGCTTCCTCGGCCTCAAGTGCGGTTTTTAGCCTTCCTACGAGGGATTGAAACAGGACTGTGCCTATGATGGCCTCTGGGCCCGTCACCGTTTTTAGCCTTCCTACGAGGGATTGAAACAACGCCTGCGCCTCTGCCGAGGTGCCGGGCGCAAAAGTTTTTAGCCTTCCTACGAGGGATTGAAACAGAGCGACCTGGACGACTATGGCCTCGACCCCTACGGTTTTTAGCCTTCCTACGAGGGATTGAAACGTCATCATGTTGATCGCATGTGGATACGGCGCTCCTGTTTTTAGCCTTCCTACGAGGGATTGAAACTGCATAAAGGTATATGAGACCAGCTTGCAATTGCTCAGTTTTTAGCCTTCCTACGAGGGATTGAAACTCTCTCCTTCCGCGCAGTCCAAACCCCGTCTAGGAGTTTTTAGCCTTCCTACGAGGGATTGAAACGCGGAGGGGCACTTCCTGGGCGCCGACAGCAGGTTAGGTTTTTAGCCTTCCTACGAGGGATTGAAACCGTGAAGGGGCTGATAATGATGCTCCAGTCCGCGCCGGTTTTTAGCCTTCCTACGAGGGATTGAAACTGGCCTTTCGCGTTATTGTGGTTGGTGGGTATCCTGGTTTTTAGCCTTCCTACGAGGGATTGAAACTGTTGTCCTGGCCTACGAATTGTTCGACAATTTCTAGTTTTTAGCCTTCCTACGAGGGATTGAAACACGCCCTCGAGGCGCGTTTACGCTCCTCCGGCGCGCGTTTTTAGCCTTCCTACGAGGGATTGAAACTAGCGGAAGTTCCGCTTGCCGATGAGTCGCCGCAACGTTTTTAGCCTTCCTACGAGGGATTGAAACTGATGGCGGTGAGTACGCCGCGCGTACCTAGCGCCGCGTTTTTAGCCTTCCTACGAGGGATTGAAACCGCTGGAGATCGTAATCAGCGGCGACGCGCCGTACAGTTTTTAGCCTTCCTACGAGGGATTGAAACCATCATCCTCTACGGCACTGTTCTGGTAGAGGCCGAGTTTTTAGCCTTCCTACGAGGGATTGAAACGGAAACTACGCCGACCGATTACTCGACCTCGAGCAGAGTTTTTAGCCTTCCTACGAGGGATTGAAACCGAGTAAGTGGTTTTCGCTGCTCTCGTCGGTGTTCGAGTTTTTAGCCTTCCTACGAGGGATTGAAACGCTGCCACAGCGTCCCGTCGTTGACGGTCCTGCCAGTTTTTAGCCTTCCTACGAGGGATTGAAACGTAGCAGGATACACGTTTGGAGGCGATTTTGAGGGCGTTTTTAGCCTTCCTACGAGGGATTGAAACAAGCCGTTCGACAGATAGCGAGCCAGCCACACGCGGTTTTTAGCCTTCCTACGAGGGATTGAAACTGCTGGTAAACTCGGTAGGTCACTTTCATGTTCTTGTTTTTAGCCTTCCTACGAGGGATTGAAACGTCGATCTACCTGGAACTGCCTTGCATCGCCTAAACTGTTTTTAGCCTTCCTACGAGGGATTGAAACTAAGTAGGTCACTTCCTGAATCTGTAATCTGGGAAGTTTTTAGCCTTCCTACGAGGGATTGAAACCTGAAGTCGCCCCGGTTATAGTCGCTATGCTTGCGCGTTTTTAGCCTTCCTACGAGGGATTGAAACC
>JAGXSC010000013.1 GCA_018334075.1 Actinomycetota bacterium | reverse complement strand
GTAAATCCTCGGCGGTAGCCAGCCGCACGATCGGCTTGAACGCATCGGCGGCCTTCTCGGCACAGGAGTGATGGCGCTCGTCGACCACAGTGCCCAGCTCAAGCCCCCGATCGGTATCGACAATGACGTGATCGCCTGGTACCGCCTCGGTTCCGGCGCAATCGAACCAGACTACTCGTGGAACTGAACGAACTCTTACTGCTATTGGCGCGGGCAAACAAGTACCTCCCGAACATCGAAGAGCATGGCCTCTACAGCCAGCTGGACATTTACATTATACGAGATACGCCGCCGGGCCTCACTAACCGCGCCCAGACCACGATTCGCAGCTTGCGGAGTTATAACTGCGGCCACTTCCTGCATAGCATCGAGCACATCCGTGTTGAGCACAAGCTCATCGAGGCCCAACGAAAGCACAAGGCAATCCCTGAGCCAACTTTCTGTGATGCTCAAAATCTCTGTCACGCCCTCCCGCTCACGCGCGGTAAGCTCACGCTTGTGCCGAACCTGCATCGTCTTGCCGCCGCTCTTACCAAATATCTCCTCGGCGTTCTTGATCTCCTGCGCGTGGGCGGCTTTAGTCTCCTCCAGCGGGGCGTTGACCAGAACGAGCAGCTCGCGACAGGCGCGCAAGACGTCGAACTCATCGTATGCGGGCAGGTCCTTGAGTATCGACAGTATCCTGGCGCGGGCCTCTCGGCGGCTCGAAGATTGAAGGAACTCCGCCGCGCGCGATATGACGCCTCCTGTAGCCGCAAGCGCCGCTGTCGCCTCCTGTGGCGACGCGCCCGTACGCTGCTCGAGCAACGCCTGCGCCGAGGAGGGCGACACCTGCCTGAATCGAACCACCAGGCAGCGCGAAGCGATCGTCGGAGGCACGGACTCGTAGCTTGCAGCGAGCAGAATTATCGTTACCCCAGGCGGCGGCTCTTCGAGCGTCTTGAGGAACGCATTGGCTGTAGAGTCGCCCATCAGATCCGCCTGGTCCAGGATGTAGAACTTGTGCCTGGCCTCCAGCGGCTTCAGGTGGATGTCGCGGATAAGCGGGCGAATCTGCTCATCTAAAAGGTAGCTGGCTGCACCTTGCGGGGCCAGCACCTGCACGTCGGGGTGGGAGTCCCTCTTGATGCGGGAGCACGCCCGGCAGGTGCCGCAGGCGTCGTCGTCGCAGATCGTCGCGCAGGCAAACGCGCGGGCCGCCGTTTTCTTCCCGGTTCCCGCCGGACCTACAAACAGGTAGCCGTGGGATACCGTTCGACTCTGCACCGCGGTCCTGAGAAAGTCCCGCGCCGGATTCTGTCCGATAATGCCGTCCCATACGCACTTGCGCGTCATCATCACGCGTCCTTCGCCATCAAGGCGCTCAACACGGGCAGGCGATGAAGCGTCGAGAGTACCATGGTATGTATCTCCTCGACCGATCCGGACGCGTCTATCACCACGCACCTGGCCGGCTCCTCCTTGGCGAGCTCAAGAAACCCTTGGCGCACTCGTTCGTGAAACGCCATCTGCTCGGCCTCAAGACGATCGGCGCCGCTACGCGCCGCCCTTACGAGGCCGAGTGCGGGATCGATGTCGAGCACGATCGTAAGGTTGGGAACCAGATCACACGTGGCCATGCGCGAGAGGGTCTCGATGCCCTCTTTCGGAAGGCCTCGGCCGTAACCCTGATACGCCAACGTCGAGTCGGTAAAGCGATCACACAGCACCACACTTCCCACAGAAAGCATCGGCAATATGCGCTCGGTGACAAGCTGCGCGCGCGACGCCTGGTATAGCAGCAACTCGGCCACGGGCGTCATGCCTGTGCTTGCGGGATCCAGCAAAATATCGCGGACCCGCTCGCCTAGGCGTGTGCCGCCGGGTTCGCGCACCACCTCCACCTTCAGGCCGGCTTCGAAAAGCACCGGCTCTAGCAGCGCGATCTGAGTGGATTTACCGCACCCTTCACCGCCCTCGAAGGTCAGAAAGATCCCTCTGCGACTAATCCCGCTCACGAGGACACCTCTCCAACCTCGGTTGCCCAATCCGCTACCGCCGATGCATAGAGATCCCCGCCGAGCGAATCGATGGCGACAACGGCCGGAAAGTCGACTAGCTCCAGACGAACGATCGCCTCTGTGCCGAGATCCTCGTACGCCACAGGAGTCGCGCTGACTACCTTTGTGCCCAGCAGAGCGGCCGCGCCACCTACAGCCGCAAAGTAAACCGCGCCGAACTTTGCGCACGCGTCTCTTACGCCTGGCGAGCGAGGGCCCTTGCCGATGGCGGCTGTTATGCCGGCCGCAAACAGCCCCGGGGTGAACTCGTCCATCCGAGAAGCGGTGGTCGGGCCTATCGAGCCTGCAGGTCTGCCTGGGGAAGGAGGCGTCGGACCAGCATAGAGCAGCGCCTGCCCGGCCAGCCCGAACGGCAGGTGCCCCGGAGTCTGCGCGAGTCTTTCGGCGAGACGCGCATGCGCAACATCCCTCGCGGTGAACACGGAGCCAGAGAGCAGGACCTGCTGGCCCGCGCGAAGCGAGGCGAGCACATCAGGCTGCAACGGCAACTTCACTGTCATTGGCTCAAGCATACACTGGCCGATCTGATCGCATAGCATCCCATATTGATCGCCACAGGCAATGACGCGATGTGGCAGGGAGCGGTCTTGACGTGAACTGCGAGTGCCGTCGTGTCTCCTCCGAGCCCTGCTGGACCGATTCCGGTGGCATTGATCTCGCGCAACAGCAACTCTTCGAAAGCCGTGCGCTCTGGATCGGCGCAATCTTGACCGATCGGCCGAAGAAGGGCTTGCTTCGAGAGTTTGGCCGCCTGATCAAAGCCGCCGCCCACGCCGACCCCGACAAAAAGAGGGGGGCACGCCGAACGCGCGGTGGCCCTAACCGCATCGAGCACCGCCTCGCGCACTCCGTCAAGCCCAGCGGTAGGCGCTAGCATCTTGAGCGCGGAGGCGTTGTCGGAGCCGCCGCCTTTTAGCATCACGTGAACGGTTGCGCCTTCTCCGGGCCTCAAGGTCACATCGAGTAGCGCAGGCGTATTGTCACTGGTGTTGGCACGGTCAAAGAGCGCGTCTCGAACCACACTCATGCGCAATCGACCTTCTCGGTAAGCTGTGGCTACTGCGGCGTCTATCGCAGGCTTCAAGGGCTCGGTAAGGCACGTCTTCTCGCCGAGCTCCACCCAGACCCACACAGAACCGGTGTCCTGGCACAACGGAACTCGATCGGCTACTGCAATCTCGGCGTTTTGAAGCAACTGCTCAAGCGCCCAACGGCCCCGCGGGAATCTTTCCGACTCCGCAGCCCTCTGAAGGGCCGCCAAAACGTCGTGGCGCAGCTCAGCCGATGCCGCAATAATCGCGTCATGGACCGCCTCGGCTATACGTTTAGTTTCAAGAAACACATCAATCCCTAAAGTCCCAGCGCCCTGAGCGACTCCGCTATGCTCTCCGCCGAGGCCTGAAGCATCGCCAGCTCTTCAGAGCTCAGCTCCATCTCGGAAATCTCCTCCACCCCGCCTCGACCAATGACGGCGGGAACCGACATGTAAACGTCGTTGATACCGTATTGACCGGTCAGGTATACGCAGCTCGGCAGCTGAACGCGCTTCCCGCCCAAAATAGCGGCCAAAGTGTGGGCCACACTGGCGGCAGGAGCGTAAAACGCGCTCCCGGACTTGAGCAAGCCGACTACCTCGGCTCCGCCGTACACAGTGCGATTTACGACCTTTGCGATATCTTCTGGCGGCAAGAGTTCGCTGACCGGTGTTCCAGCGACGAGCGATTGCGATGGTAGCGGTACCATCGCGTCTCCATGCGCGCCGCACACGACCGCCTCGATGCTTGCGGGAGACACACCCATGTGCTCCGCGATCGCGTGCGAAAAGCGCGCGGAGTCGAGAACGCCTCCCATGCCGAAAACGCGATCATGAGGTAATCCCGAGACCTTCCAGGCAAGATACGTCATCACATCGAGCGGGTTGGTGACAATCAGGAAGAGCGCCTCGGGTGATGCCTGTAGGGCCTGTTCGACCACTGAGCGCACTATCGAGGTGTTCGCCGCCAACAGGTCATCGCGCGTCATGCCAGGCTTGCGAGGTAGTCCTGCGGTGATCACGACGATCTCGGAACCTGCTGTATCAGCGTAGTCGTTCGTCCCGAGTACTGAAGGCGCGAACCTGTCGATCGAACGAGCGTGCATCATATCAAGGGCCTTGCCTTGGGGCAGGCCTTCGGCGACATCAATGAGCACAACATCCGCTAGCTCTCTTCCGAGAAGCATGAAAGCCAGAGTGGCTCCGACCTGGCCGGCTCCGACCACAGTCACTTTTGGTAAGGGCATATATCCACCTTTCGAAAGTACGATCTAAAAAGCCAGCGACCTTCTACGATAGATCGGCCAAGTAGCCCACGTCCAGCTTTCGCCCCTCGTGAATCGCGAGTCGCTGCTCGAGAATGGGCGAAAGCGGCGGCAGGGGCTCTCGAGGTTCAGGGAAAGGAACCGGAACATCTACGTCGACGAGGAGTATTTCATCGGGAAAGACCGCTTCCGAGAGAATATCTCCCAGGTAGAGAACCGCGCTTGAGCCGTGTCCTGTTTCGCCAGGCTCGCCTCCGCAAGCCTCGGCCAGCAAGATCAGGCCGACGTGCGATGCGCTCACCGCTATTGCCCGCTCCACGATGGCCTCGGCCTGAAGGTCACTCGTCGCGAGCGGGCGCCACACCCACGCCTGGGCGCCTCGGCCTTCAGCATGGGCGTATATCTCCGTGGAAAGGCATTCATCTCCACGCATGAAAGCGGTGATCCCAAGTGGGGTTTGCTCCAAAACCACCTCATGCCCGGCCTCCGTCGCGCCAAACGCCATCAGAAGCGTGGTTCCTTGCGCGCAACCAGAGAGCTTCTCTGTCAGCGCCGCTTTCTGCTGAGGATCGGCCGATGCCAGCGACGGTATCCACGGCAACACAATTACCTGTGCCTTCATCTCGCACGCATTTTTTACCGCAACGACCAGGGCCTCGACGTCCTCATCGGCGGTTGGACGCACGCAATGCTGTATCACCGCGATCTTCATATGCCGCCTCCTTCAAAGCAAAGGGTCACTTACTTTTCTTCCCTTTTCGCGAGCGGGTTTTTGGCTCTGTGCGTTGCGCGCAGTTCGGGTCGATACATATCTTCCATGGGCCCTTCTTTGTATGGACGATAACTTTGGGCGCCATGCAAGGCTCGCATATTTCGTCGGTAGGTTCCAGCTCACCGGTTTGCGGAAGCGGATATGAGATCGGATGCGTCTCGGAGTCGTACTTCTCGCACCTGACGAAGCGGGTGCCTACCTGGGAGTATCTGACCCTGAGCGTTCCTCCGCAAGAAGGGCACTTCCCGACCTCGATCTCCGGCCCCTTCTTCGTCGAGCAATCCGGCGAAAGGCACATGACCCTGACCGGCCGACGAAACTGGATCACCTTCACCTGCGGCGAACCACACACTGCGCACGCTTCGTCAACCGAGGCGAACTTGGCGTTTTTGGGAAGCGGGAAAGTCACAGAGCAGTCCGGATAGCCCTGGCACCCAACGAAGAACGCGCGCGTCTTCGGCGAGTACTTGATGAGCAGATCGTCTCCTGACTGAGGACACTTGCCTACCTTGGCATCCTCGTCCGCAGCAGCCTTCAAGGCCTCTCCGACCTCGGCCACACTGTCGAGAAGCACCGCCATCACCTCACCCAGCATCCTCCTGGAGTGCCCGACCACTTTGCTTCGAGTGCTGCGCGCGTTGGCTATCTCGTCCATCTCGCGTTCGAGCTCGGCGGTCATCTCGGCGTCTGTGATCTGCCTGGCCCTGAGCACCAAAGCGTCGATGACCGAGCGCCCCTTGCAGGTCGGCTCGGCGGGATCGTTCGTTATATATTTGCGATCATAGAGCGTCTGGATGATTTCGTGCCGAGTGGCCTTCGTGCCAAGCCCCCGCTTTTCCATCTCCTGAATGAGGCGGCCCTGGGTGAAGCGGTCGGGCGGCTGGGTTTGCTTCGCATCTAGATTCGCGCCGGTAAAGCCGCAGCTTCCCCCCTCTGTAAGCAGAGGGAGCTGTTCGCTTTTTTTCTGCCCGAATGGGTATATCGCGCGGAAACCGGGCGTGACGGTGACGTCACCGCGGGCGACGAACTTCTCGCCTGCGACCTGCAATATCGCCTTAGCGCTCTCAAGCACTGCCGGGTCGGAGAGCGTGGCCATGAACCGCCTGGCCACCAGGTTGTAGACCTTGTAATTCTCTGGCTTCATCTTGTCGGGGTCCGCCACGCCCGTCGGGTGAATCGGCGGGTGGTCCGTGGCCTCTTTCTGGCCTCGCGTCGGAGCAAGATTGGGCTTCGATAGCAACTCGGCAGCATACTCCTGGTATGGCCCGACCTTCTTCAGGGTTCTCAGCAAGGCCTTCAGATCAAGGCTCTTCGGGTACACCGTGTTATCCACACGCGGATAGCTGATGAGGCCATCCATGTACAGCGACTCGGCGATCCGCATGGTGCGCGACGGCGAAAGCCCCTCGGCCGCGCCAGCCATCAAAAGCGACGTGGTGTTGAAAGGCGCCGGCGGCTTGACGGTGCGCTGCTTGGTAACCAGCGACAGCACCTCTGCTAAGCTATGCCCCTCGACGGCATCGAGCACTCTTTGCGCATCTTCTGCCGAGGAGAACCTCGCGGTTTCGTGAACGGCGTCAAACGCGGTTCCTTCGGCCTCGAAACCACCTTTGACGACCCAGTAGTTCTCGGGAGTAAACGCCTCGCGCTCTCTCTCGCGATCCACAATCAGCTTGAGCGCCGGTGTTTGAACCCGCCCCGCGGAAAGCACATCGCCCCACGCCCGCTTGGCGGCCTTGTTCGAGGTGATGGTCAGGTACCGGGTCAACACCGCCCCCCACACAAGGTCGATGTCCCGCCTGCTCGCGCCGGCATCGGCCAGGGCCTGATCGATCGGAGCGTTTTGCGCGAAAGCCCGCTCGATCTCCTCGCGAGTAAAAGCGGAGTACCGAACGCGCGTCACCGGCAACGCGGGATTGACAGCCAAAACCACATTGGCCGCGTCAGCTCCGATCAGCTCGCCTTCCCTGTCGTAGTCCGTCGCGACGACCACATGAGTCGCCTTCTTTGCGAGGCTGCGCAGCGACTGGATGATGCCCTTCTCGGCAGGTTCCTCGACGAGGTCGGCGCCGACCATCTCTGTCAGGTCCTCAAGACGCCATTTGGAGAACTCATCGGGAAAGTCCACTCCTATAATGTGACCCTTCAGGCCGATGCTTACCCACTCATCGCCGTCCCGGCGAAAGCGGTACACGGGTGTCGAGTAAACCTTGTCGGCGGTGGATTTGCCGACGGCGAGTATATCCGCCAGTTTCTTGGCGGCGATGTTCTTCTCAGAGATGACCAGTCGCATTGAGTGTCCGTCTTCTGTCGAAATGGCACGATATCTACGCGAGTATATACCGCCGAGTCAAGCGGACAACTCCTAAAGCCCTATTTCCGCAGCCCGCTCTTGCATCGCACGAAGCGAAATGCCGAGGAACTCCTCCCTGGAAAGGCCCATCTCCTGACAGGTGTCAATCTGTTCTCGGCTGGCCCCGCGCGCAAACGATTTCTCTTTGAAACGCTTGAGGAGCGAGGAGACTTTGACTCCCGAAAGCGACTTGTCCGGCCTTACCAATGCGGCGGCCACAATGAACCCCGTCGTAGGATCGGCGGCGTACAACGCCCTGTCCATCAAAGACTGCCTTGGAGCCTTGCCGGCATGTGCCAGTATCGCATGAAGACTATCGGTATCGAGCAGACCAGAGAGCGCTTCGGCGGTTTTTAGGCCATGGCTTTCGTAGTCGTCACTTGTCTCGGCGTAATCAAGATCATGCAATAGTCCGACAAGGCCAAAGCGTGCTATATCCTCATCGGCCAGGCCGAAGTGGCGAGCCAACGCTTCCATTATTATCTCGGTGGCGACACAGTGGTTCACCAGATTCAAAGCTCCGACGCGCTCTCTTACGAGCTCCAGGGCGACTGTGCGATCCAATGACTTCCTCACCCTCCCGGTTTAGCTGCGGTTTTCGGCTTGCGCGCGGCGGATGTCCTTGGCGCCCTCAATGCGAGACGCCAGCCACTGCGCCCATGCGCCAACTCCATCCCCTTTGGTCGCCGAAATCGGAAACAACGGCGCCTTCGGGTTGAGCGAGCTTACCACCGAGCGAAACTCGTCCTCATTGAAGTCGAACACATCAATGGTGTCGTACTTGTTCAGGATCACCGCCTCGGCGATCTGAAAGATACCCGGATACTTGTAGGGCTTGTCGTGCCCTTCCGGAACCGACAGAATCATGACCTTGGCATGCTCGCCGAGGTAAAACTCGGTTGGGCACACCAGGTTTCCGACGTTTTCGACGATGATGAGGTCGAGCTCTTCGAGATCCAGGCTGGCGCTCGCCCGACGAATCATGTCGGCCTCAAGATGGCAGGCCCCGCCTGTGTTGATCTGCACCGCGGGGATTCCGTGCTCGGCGATCTTTTCGGCATCCACGCTAGAAGCGATGTCGCCTTCGATAACCGCAATCGAGTATCGATCGCGCAAAGCCGAGATAGTCGCCAATATCGTGGATGTCTTGCCGGCCCCAGGAGATGCCATGAGATCGAGCACGAAAACGTCCGACTCGTCGAAAGCCTGCCTGTTCTCGGCGGCTATTCGCTCATTGTGATCGAGTATAGGACGCCTGATATCTATCTTCATGCTCTCCCAATCAAGTCCAGCGTTAATATCACTTACCGGTGGCGGGGGCCTGCGACTCCGTGAGTTCAGGCGTGTCCGCCTCAATGCTGTCTATTCTGAGCTCTTTGCCCTGGATTAGCTCACAAAAGTAGTTGCCGCAATCGGGACAGGCCATCTCAAACCTGCCATGGTCAAACTCCACATTACACTCGGCGCATCGGGATCGCGCGCCAATGCGGTTGACCGTCAATATCGCGCCCTCGGCCAAAGTGCCTGGCGTAAGTGCCTCAAAGGCGAATTGAAGCGCAAAGTCCACTATCTCGGTCAACTCGCCGACCGTGACGCGTATCTCTGTTATGCGCTCGGCCTCGGCTTTCTTCGCCGCGTCTACCGCAGCATCTAAAATGCCGGCTACAATACCCATCTCATGCACTGTCAGCCACTACTCCTCTAGCACCGCCTGGCGTGCGATGCGCTTAGAGAGAACGATGCGCGCAAATAACAAGCTGAGCTCGTAAAGCGCCAGAAGGGCGCCGAACATAAGCCCCATGCTTACCGGACTCCAATCCGGTGTGGCCACAGAGGCAAAAACCAATAGGGTGACGTAAGCGATTCTCCAGTTCTCACGCAGCTTTGCATAAGGAACGATCTCGAATAGCACCAGATAGAACACTACCACCGGCAACTGGAAGCTAAGTCCGAATCCAAGCACCAGCAATACCGCGCCCTGAAAATAGCGACCGGCATCCGGCAGGACCTGAACTCCCTCCCAGGCCTGTGCGACCATCCACCCGAATGCGGTGCCGAGCACATAGGTGTGCCCAACATACGCACCCGCCGCGAACAGCACGGCCATGGCGGCAAACGTCGGAATGACCCACTTTTGTTCCTTGGGCCTCAAGGCCGGCAGAAAAAACCCGAAAACCTGCCATATGATAATCGGGGAGCCGAGCATCAGGGTCGCATAAAGTGCGACTTTGAAGCGCAGGGTGAACCCTTCGAAGGGTCCGAGCAATACGAGGTCGGTTCCGCCAAAGTAAGGCAAAATTGGAGCCATAAAGTAGGTGTATATCCTCGGCGCTTCCCAATACAGGGCCACCGAGCCTACGAGAATAACGGCAGCAATGATCGCCAACCGGCGACGTAGCTCACCGAAGTGCTCAAAAAACGGCATTCTCTTTGGCGATATCGGCATATGCTCAAAGGAGTCGGGCTAAAAGCCTACTCCTCTTCCTCCTCGTCTTCGTCGTCATCGTCGTCAAGCCTGCGCCTGGCCGAATGCGGAGCACGCGACTCGGGCACTGGTGAGCTCTCGCGATCCTTGCCATACATCTCGGTCCTGATTACAGCCTCCATGCTATCTTGCGCACGCTTGAACTCACGCATGGCCCGTCCCACTGTCCTGCCCATCTCGGGCAACCTCTCGGGACCAAAAATGAGTAGCGCAAAAACCACAATTATGAATAACTCGATGCCGCTGATTCCAAACAAAATAGACTCCAGACCTACCGTCAGAAGCTATTGGCTTCTTCAATAGAATCGAATATTGGAAACACCTTATCAAGGCCGGTGATACGAAACACCTTCAAAACATTCTCTCGCGTGCAGACAAGACGGATTGTCCCGGAGTTCTCGCGCGCGCGTCTCAGCGCACCTACCAGCACTCCCAAACCCGAGCTGTCGATAAAGCTAACGCCGTTGAGATCAAGCAATATCTCCGTAGAGCCACCCTGGATACATTTAACGAGATGCTCCTTTAGCCGAGGGGCAGTGTAGACGTCCACTTCTCCATTGACAGTCAGCTTACACCGAGAGTCATCACATTCGGCAATGATATCGAGTTCCATCGGCCTACGCCCACTTCCTAATCGGTAATAGCTGTTTGACGATTGTACATGCAAGATGCGCTGCTGCTCAATCAAAGCAACTCCAAAGAGACGTCCGGATAGCGCGGGCTTGCATATTCAGGGGGTGAAATGGGTACCTTTATTAGTGAATCACCCCGGAGAGGAGAGCTATGCCCCTTGACATTGATCTAGCCGAAAGTGAATCACACTGGCTCCTGCAGCTAACGGGCGATCTCGACTATGGGGAGTGCGCCGCCTTCAGGATGAGTATCGACCGAATTTTGAAAACTACTCCGCCTTCAGCGATTGTGGATCTCTCGAACATTGAGTATCTGGACAGCTCGGGGTTGGGCTTGCTGCTCAGCCTGTCCAAAGAGTATGGAGCAAAAGGTGGACGCCTGGTGCTGGTAACCAACGAGATCGTCGACAACATCTTGTCACTCACAAGGCTCAATGGAATATTCTCGACCACCTCATCGGTGGAAGAGGCTCTCATTGTCCTGGGTGAGGCAGGCGTATAGGCGCCCGGGTCAGGGTGTGGGAGCGGGCGTCGCTTCGACCGTCGGAGTTGCGGCCGATAATCTCGCAATGGCGTTTTGCGCCATCGTAAGACTGCCCGGTCCGGTTCCTTGCGGATCAAGCTCGAGATATCGACTGTATGCCGCAAGCGCTTCGCTAACCTGGCCGGCTGACTCGTAAAAGATTCCGGCATTGAAGTGCGCGGGGGCGAAATTCGGATCTACCCCCAACGCGGTTCCGATCAACTCGATCGCTCCTGCAGTATCGCCACTGTAGTACCTGGCGATGGCGGCATCTGTAATGTCTCCCGGAATAGTGGCGTTAAGCGCCAGTGCCTGGTCGTAAAATGAAACCGCCGCCAACCATAGTGGCCGATCCGATCCTCTTGGAGCAGCGGTAGCCGTCATAACCTCCGCCGCCCAATTATAGTAAGTATGACCCAACTGCATGAGTACCGTATAACTGGCTGGCTGACTGACTAAAAGCCCTTCCAGGCCAACAACTTGAGGGGTATGTCTGGCGGCGATAGCATCTAGGGTCCCTGTGCCGGGCACACCGTTTTGAGTCGGCCCAGTAAACAACCCCAGCCCACCCCAAGGAATGAAACTGAGTACAAGGATAGAGCATACAACAATTATGCCGATCCTTATTATGGCCGGAGCCTTCTTTTTGTCTATCGCCATCCTTGGTCTCCTCGTTGTCGTAAAGAAATACGGGCCCAGGCACTGATAGCTCTACCCGGGCCCGCTTTATCGCTATAAGTGCTTACTCGGCTGGAGGGGTCGCCTGCCCGGATGCACCGGGGGCCGGAGTAGTCGGAGTCGCTCCCATTCCGTCAAGCGGAGGATGCCCTGGAGGCAACGCTCCACCCTCGAGTTGCTCGGGAGTCAACTGCGGCGCTGGCGCAGATGGAGCACCGCCGGGCATAACTGTACCTGAGGCTCCAGTAGTGGCTGTCGGGCCACCCGGAATGAACATCCCAATAATCACACCGGTAAGCAAAGCCACTACTCCGATAAGGGCAGCTACCGTCATGCTCACGGACTGCATACTGAAAGACACTGACGAAGAGGGTGCAGGGTCACTCTCAACAAGGTCTGTCTCAACACTGGCAGCGGCTTTTCTTTTGGAGGCCGGCTTGGCCCCGCCGCTCTTTGCCGGAGCCTGGTCCTGCGTCTCGTCCTCGTCAAAAAAGAAGTCTTTGTCACTCACGTTTTGTGTCCTCCTTAGTTTATTGACCACAGCATCGGCAGCCTTTAACACACATACAAGCCGAGCCGCCGCGATTATAGCATGAGCTATCTAAACATATAGTCTAAAGTCGCTCGTTTCAACTATTGGTATCAGCAAGAAATCGGCCAATCGCGCTCGCCCAAACTCACGCGCGAAGCTTCGATCGAATTTCATCCGCACGCATCATTATCCGCTCGACATCCAGGTCGATATCCAGGTCGGCAGGATTATGCTCGTCGAACAACACCCTACCTTCAACCATGGTAAAGATCACATTATCCTGATTCGCCGAGTGAACAAGCGTGCTGTAGGGGTTAGATATCGGCGCCTGATGGCTCTGAGCCAGGTCGACCGCGATAATGTCGGCCTTCTTGTCGACTTCAAGCGATCCTGTCGTGTGGTCGATTTGCAGAGCCTTGGCCGCATCGATCGTGCTAAGGCCGATAAAGGTACGCGCATCGAAAAATATCTCGTCAGGATCTATAGCGCGCTGTATCAGCAGCCCTATTCGCATCTCGTCAAACATGTCCATCGCGTTGTTGGCAGCGGGCGAATCCGTACCTATGCCGACGTTTATACCGTGCGCCAACATAGAGCGCAGTGGCAGCATCCCCATTCCAAGTTTTGCATTACATCGGGGGCAGTACGCTACCGAAACACCGCTGGCCGCGAGCGTCTCAATATCGTCGTCATCCACCTGTGTGCAGTGTACAGCCAGCATATTCGGGACATCGAACAGGTCCCACTGCAGGACATATTTTACCGGACTGACCCCCGTCGGAAGCCAAGGTACCCTGTCGGTCTCCAGATCGCGATAGTCCACAGCTAAAATCGAGCTGCCGTACTTCACAAAATTGTATTCTTCCCTCGATCCTGCCAGATGCGTCGCAACCGGAATCGAGTTTCGAGTCGCATAATCGGCAACACTACTGAACAACGTTGGGTGACAGCTGTAGGTGGAGTGTGGTGCGATCCCGATAGTGACACGCTCGCTGTCAGTCAGAGATCTCCACTCGGCAATATCCTGTGATGCGCCGTCAACTGCTCGATCCACGAGCGCTTTATCCATCGCCGAGACCTCGCGATAGATAAACGCCCTGAGGCCCGATGCCGTCACTGCCGGAACAGACGCGCCTGTTTTGGTGATATCGGCAACGGTCGTGATGCCCGAGCGAAGCGCCTCCAATGCTCCGAGCAAGGCTGCGTCCTCCCAGTCGGCCGCGGTAAGCGCCTTTTCTTTCTCCATGAGCTGAATCTTCCAGCGCGCATACGGAAGATCGTCGACCAGCCCCCGCATCGCCGAGAACTCCAGGTGGGTGTGAAGGTCCACAAAGCCGGGCATGAGCGCGGCCAAGCCGAAATCACGACTTTTCTCGGCGGGATATCTTTCACGCAAGGCGTTTGCGCTGCCAATGTCGCTTATAACGCCATCTCGAACCAGGATCGCGCCGTCTTCGATATGCGGCGAGGAAACCGGCACGACATACCGTGCGGTCAACAACATCACGAGCCTCCATTCATGAAGAGTAAACCTGTTGCTATCTTATCGCAGTGTGGATGGACACGATTCCGCCGGTAAGGTTTTGCCAGCGGACCTCGGAGAACCCTGCCTCTTTCAGCTCAAGCGCCAGTGCAGATTGATTCGGGAAAAGCCTGATCGAGGCATTCAGGTAGTCAAAAGACGCCTTGTCGCCTCGAGTGAGCACGGAGCCCAGCAGCGGAATCACACTACCTAGATAGATGTAGTACATCTTCCTCCATAGCAAATTGGGAGGAGTTGAGAATTCGAGGATCACATATCGTCCCCCGGGAACAAGCACCCTGTGTGCCTCGGCGAAGTTTGCCGCCCGATCCGGCAGGTTCCTGACGCCGAAGGCAACAGTTACGACATCAAAACTGGCATCCGGAAAGGGAAGCTCCTGGGCGTCTGCGGTCAAAAAGGTAACCTTCGAGCCTCCCGGCTTCCGTTCTGACTTTTGCTGAGCGACAGAGAGCATCTCGGGAGAGAAATCGGTTGCAACAACTTCTGCGGGCATCCCTGTTCCCGCAATAGCAAAGGCGAGATCCCCTGTGCCCGCGCATAGGTCAAGAACCCTCGCCTCGCTAGATAGAGAGGCCGCCTCCACCGCGGCATGCCTCCAGCCTCTATCAAAGCCAAGGCTAGATAGGAGGTTGAACGTATCGTAGCTTTCCGCGATACGGCCGAAAATTCCTCGCACCCGCGCGGTTGTGGCTTCACCGGGCGACGTGGTCGGCTTCTGACTTACCGGCTCACCTGGGATCAACTAGATTCCGTACCTTCCTTGAAGCATCTGGGCGAACCCCGGCGAATGCCTGCCAGGTTCATCAGGTTTTCTCTGGCCCACAAAATTACCACATGAACAACGTGTCTCCAGTTGGCCTTCGCCGGCCAGTTTAGCTCTTGCTTCTCGCACACCGTCGACTCCGACAAGCGACTCATTTCACCCTTTAGGGCTTCCAGTTTTCTATCTCTGCTGGCTGGCTCAAGCAACAAAATGGAATCCAGCTTGGCCATTACCTTGCGCGCCTGAACGATTCGCTCCTCGGTTCTGGCCGCTACATTCGGCTCAACGATCCCGAGCTTGCCCTTGATCCTGTTTAACTGCAGGCCGACTTCATAGGTGGCGTCAACCATCTGGTCGGAGCTCATCGCCTGGCTCTCATAGTTCATGATGTACTTCCAGGAAGGCTGGATAAGAAGCTGTCTGTGCTCCTCCAATGTCTTGGCACGAAGCGCATACCCGTACTTCTCGGGGTTGTCGAAAGCCATTGAGCCGGGATCCAGGAAAGGCGCCATCGGCGATGAGAAAACAAGCAGTCTGCTGTCCCCGTTCACCTTCGAATACAGCTGCTCAACATAGCCTGGGGTTTCAAGCACTGATTCAGCGGTCTGCGAGGGTATGCCCGTCATGAAATACAGATCGAAGCGCTTGCAGCCGTTGCGCAAAGCTGCAGCGATCGATGTCTCTAGCTGCTCGGTGGTGTAGTGGTGCTTGCCGAATGCTGCCCTTACTCGATCATCGTGAGATTCGGCGCTGATCTCGACTGAATAATCCGTGAGGTGTTCGTTGAGGAACTGATAGAACTCCTCGGCGGGCGGCTTGAAAAACTCAAACCCTATTGGGTTACGCAGCTTGATTCTGGCAAGACCCCTGATGAAGGCGGCTACGTAATCTCCGCCTCCCTGCAAAAAGTCGTTCAGCACGAATATCGGTCCCGGGATGTACTTTTGCACGTGCTGGATATCCCTGACCAGCAGCTCAGGATCCCTGAATGCTACCTTGCGCCTCCCGAAGTGATTGCGGAACGAGTACGCGCTGCCGCCACAGGTCACGCAATTGTGAGTGCAACCCCGGCATGTAAGTGAAGCGCAAACAGGGTACTGGAGCCAATCCTTGAATGGCACCGAGCCCATCATGTCGCGATATCGAATGACCGAGCGCATCGAAAACGAGTAGTCGAGAGAGACATCGTTCATGGTGTCCGGAACCCATTCGAGCGCATTTGTCACGACCGAGCCATCGCGCGAAACGTACGTGAGGTTGGGGATGTCGTCGACGCGGCCCTTGCCCTTGAGGGCATAGAGCAGCCGGGTCATAGGCTCTTCGGTGGAATCACCGCGCACAACATAATCCACCCACGGATATGAGATAAGTTCTTCGTGAAAGTATGTGGCTGAAAGTCCACCGAATATGACCGGCGTGTCAGGATGGTACTGCTTGACTATCCTTGCGATCTCTATGGATCCGTGCGCGTGGGGTAACCAATGAAGGTCGATTCCAAACGCCACAGGATTCATGTCGCGAATCGCTGCCTCAACATCGTAGTCGCGACGGTTCAGCATGAGTACAGCTAGATTGACGATCCTGACTTTCAGGCCGTGTCGCTCCATGTACTCCGCGATCGTCGTAAAGCCGAGCGGATACATCTCGAATACCGGAGTGGAGGGCACCATATCCGAGATGGGCCCGAACATTATCGACCGCTCACGAAAATCGTAAACCGCGGGCGCGTGAAGCAATACGAGATCGACTCTCGACATCAATAAGGCCTTTCTGTCTTTGTTATAGCGACAATTCTATTGCATCGTCAGCGTGCAGGTGGAGGAATAGACGCTTCCTGAAGGGGTTCGGCATCGACTGTGACCCACTCTCCGTCGACCTCCTGTGTGGCAAACCTGGTGGCTGCCGGCCATTCGGGCCACTCCTCAAGATTACGCCATACGACCACCACATCAGCCCCGGCAGAGGACTCCGCCGATATATATGGCTCCTCCCACTCGGGCAGGGGCCGTGAATCTTCGGCCTCCTCAGCGGCAGCGGCCGCCAGTTCAGCTGCTATCGCTGGATCCAGGAGCAGCTCAGCATATGCTGATGCATCGGTCGAGCGCTCGGCCCTTAGCTGGAGCAGATCATCGACCGCCCTTTCGGGTGGCGATAGCGTGACCGCGGCGCAACCTGATACAAGCAGTACACAGAGCACAGCCGCCAGCGAGTAAATAACCTGCCGAAAAACGGGAGTTATCACTCCGGCGCCTCGCGCAAGTTGAAGACCTTGACCCGCCCTTGAGTGCTGTCGGTGATATATGCTCTGGAATTCTCGGCGTCCCACCAAACTGCCTCCGGCTTCGTCATGAGTCCTCCGCGGTCAAGGCCCTCTGTCGCGGGATCGCCTATTGACTCCAGCACCGAGCCGTCGCCCACATAAAACATACCAACCGTACCCGCGAAAGCTTCGGCCACCAAGAGTCTATTCGCCATTGCCGAGATCATTCCCCTCGGCAGGTCAAATCTTTCCTGTAGCGAATTGACAACTGTTCCGTCTACCGGAGAAAGAGCAAGGACCCTGCCAGCGGTCGAATCAGAAGCCCAAAGCAAGCCATCACTCATGTGCATTCCTCCTATAAATGCCAAAGGAGGAGTCAGGCCCTTGCCGATAATGCGAACGGGGTCGCCGTTGGCATCGAATACTTTGATGCTCTGATCCGAAGCGTCGGCCACAAACAGCTCTCCGTCAAAGAACTCTGCGGAGGTAGGCTGCGATAGTGCAAACTCCCCGGTAGCCTCCAGCGCCTGAAGCTGAGCTTCGGGGTCTTCCGAATTCACGAAAACCAAACGGCTGCCGGAGGCATCGACCACAGCGACTCTTTCCGCTGAGATAACATCGACGTCAATCGGGTAAGCAACCGGGGCTCCTTCGGCCGGTGGTATCAAAATCGTTGCTATGCGGGCTCCATCGTAGCCAAATACCCCGACAGCACCAATGCCCGACAGTGCGACGAACAATCTCTCACCATCGGCATCAATGCCTCTTGGCTCCGATAAAGCCGGCGATTCCAAAGATGGAAACTGTCCCGCGAATCCAACTGTAGCGGTCGAGTTTTCGGAGAACCCGACAAGATCAACGCCGCCGGCATCCATAGCGCCGTCGCGAAAGATTACAACCAGGACCAGCACAGCAATCGCCAGCACAGTTATGAGCGCAACTGCGATCCAGAGGGCACGAGGACTTACGCTGGTAGTCATCCAACGACTCATAACCGAGCTATTCTCCGTAAGCCTTAGTTATCTGCCGCTGCAGCAACGTGGCACTCTGCGCAGAACACTCTGCTGTGGCACTGGAAGCACTGCTCGGATCCGCCATCGCGAACAGAATCCACGTGTTGCGGAATCCACGGCAGCGCCGGATTACCATATGGATGATGGCAGGCGTTGCAGAAGAGCATCTCGTCGGCTGTCTCACCTGCAACAGCATGGCATGTAAGGCAGGTGGCCGGATCGAGTTCTCCGTGTCCCTCCAGGAAGCCTGCGGGATGCGGCATCTCCATGCCATGACAATCGCTGCAGAAGCTCTGCGCGTGGCAGG
>JAGXSC010000012.1 GCA_018334075.1 Actinomycetota bacterium | reverse complement strand
CGCGTCGTACCGGCCGCGGCCTGCAGCCGCCGCCACCAAGGCCCGGGCGCAAAGCGAGGCGTACTTGGCGGCGACTGCGGCTTTGCCGGCGCGGGAATCGCTGTTGGCGACCACGGTGACTTGCGCGCCGGCAAAGCGTAGCGCGCTCACGTGACGCGCGACGAAGCCGCCGAAGGCGGAGGCGGGCGCGGGGGGCCACATGTTGCTGATCACGAGGAGCTTCGGCGCATCACTTCGCGGGTGCGAGTGTTTCATCAGTCCGCGAGGTTCTATCGGAACTTGCGCCGGCTCCTTCACCAATGAGAACGCGAATGACCCAGGCGTCTGCAAGCAGCCTCCCGCCTCCAAGCGGTTCTTTCGCCAGCATCCGGCTTATCCAGCTTGCCTTCCACATCGCGGTCAGGGCGCTATCGATCGCACTGTGCGCTCTGCCCAGGAGCGAGCGCCCCCAAAGGCTATCGCGGTTGGGATGAGTCACGCGCTCCTTAGGAGCAAGCTCCCAGAAACGCGAACCGTTGCCGGCCTGCATTCCCGCAAGAACAAAGAAGAACACCGCAGCCTGAGGATGCTGAAACGCGTTGCTGGTAAATGCGTTGAGCGCAAAAGCCACAAGTCCGGCAGTCATCGCTGCATTGAACAGCCTGGCTTTCGTGTCCCCGCCCATTCGAACAGTGTAAAAGGCACCCATCCGGCATGTCTTGAACACCAGCCACGCGAACGCCAGCCCCCCGATAATGCCTATCTCGGCGGCAAGTTGAAAATAGGACTGATGCGCCCCGTAAAAAAGAAATCCGACGTTATGCTCCGGGTTCGTAAGCACCGCTGACGTAAAGGCATCATAGAACCGTCCGGCACCGATTCCAAATAATGGACGCTCGGTAATGGCGTCTCCGGCAACCCGCCACAGGCCCAACCTGAAACCCGCTGATCCCTCCAGCGCCACAAGTGAGATCATGCGCTCGGCCACGCCGGGAAAGAGCAGCATCATCGACCCGCCGCCTATAGCGAAAGGCAGGACCAGCCGGGAATCTATTATCAGCAACGCGATCGCAAGCCCTATAGCCAAGGCGATCCAGCTTCCTCTTGTGTAGGTCAAAAGGAGCGCCATTACTTGCGCTACCACAAAGAGAAGCGCCAGGCCGCGCAAGGGTCCGCGCTCCGTGAAGAGGAGCGCCAACGTTACGGCTATCAGAAGAACAAGATATTCAGCATAAAAATTGGGGTTACCAAAAGTCGAGAACACTCGGGTCGCAACATCGGCACCCATACCTTGCATGCCTAAGAACTCAGTCGGATACATGTATTGATAAAAACTGTAGGCCACAGTCATGGATCCCGCGATTGCCAATATCCACGACATCACGCGAAGACGTGTTTTTTCAGCCGCGACAGTGGCCACAACGTACACAAGCACAATGTAGGCGGCATATCGCGACCAGGTCGCCAGCACTTCCGGCTGGGCCCCTGTAAAGATCGCCGAGACAAGCGCCCACCCAAGAAAGAGAAAAGCGGGAACCTCGATACCTACACGAGGCAACTCCAGACTGCCAAGCTTTGTCAACAAAGGGATAGCAAGCAAGATCGCGATCGGTACACTTAGGATGACTTTATCCAGTGGGACTCCGGCAAACACTTCCCGACCTGGAGCCAGCGGCACCAATACCAGCACAAAGGACAGGCCGAAAAGCGCCAGCCATCCCGCCCGGTCAGCGGGTGTCGCCCAAAAACTCATCAGTCAACCTTTTCTACCGAAATAATACGTCCTGACATTTGAAAGAGTGGGAGTAAGACCTCCAATACCTGCCCTTGGCGAACTCGCTCATCCCCTATGCTTGCAGCCATATCCGTGATCGAGCCCCTTCCTCGAATCACAAGCTCGACGTCGTTCGTCGTATCACTCTCGACAATAACAAGACTGTCGCCAATGAGCACCTCACGCTGAGACGGCCGTATCGTGTATGAAGCCACGGTACCCATGACTCCGATGCCGCCAAATCTACTGACCTCATCTCCAACTGAGATCAAGTGCTGATTAAAACCACTTGGTGTGGATCCTAAAACCACCACCTCGATGGTATCCTGACCCGAGGAAGTGTCGGATGCGACCGACGAGCGGTCAAAAAGAACTGTGAAAAGCACGGCTGCCAACGCAATGGCTAAGATGATGGCGGCCAAATCCACAGGATTGATCAAACCAAACAAGCGCCTCTTTTTATCGAACACTTCCAACGTAAAAACCTCCTCAGTAAATGGCATAGAGCGCCGCGAATAGCATTTGCATAATAAGCAGCGAACGTCACTTTAGCAGCCAGCGCTTAATCAAGCAAAGCAAACGGGTTTACATCACGGTAACAACCCTGAAGCTTGGCCGCTGACATCGTGGGCCACAACGGCGGATCCTCCGCCGATCGCCACCTTCTCAATCGATTTGTTGTTCTCCTTGATCCGGTTGGAAGTCGCCACGTTCAAGGCGCGTCCATTTGTAAGAAACAAAAGTCCATCGAATCGACCCACATAAGAACCCAGGCACAGTGCGTCGGCAAGATTTATCCCCGAGGCGATGCCAACCCTTTGCCAGGCGGCCCCCGTCGAAGCGGCCAGGTCCGCAAGCCTGATCGAGGTCTCGAATCGGTTCGAACCCGCGGCGCGTGTCACCGGCAAGCCTAAATTGTCTCTCAGAAAAGTTTCGACTTCCGGCGCCACCACAGACGTACCTCCGGCCACCCACACAGCCGGCTTAGGGGCACCGCCTGTGATTGCGCTGATCGTATCGGCCACCATAGGCGGAACCTGGTTGCTTTGCACATAGAGGATCGGCCACCGCCGGCCATATGCGATAGCGCTTCCAGCCGCCGCGTCAGCCAGCGCCGAGCCATTGGTGACGATAATTCCACCATCGTATGAGGGGCCAAGCACCCTTTTTATCTCGGAGGCAACCTTTGCCGAAGTCTCGAATCGGTCGTCCCCCGCCAACCGGGTCACGTCTGCGTTACCGAAAATCGCCTTAAGCCGATCTTCCACCGCCGAGGAGACCACGGATCGCCCTCCGACTATGACAGCCTTGTCAAAACCATTAGCGGCGTTTCTAAGCCACGCCTCTGTCGCGGCGGGTATGGAATCCCTTCTCGTGAGTATCAATGGTGCATCGTGGGCTCCGGCTATACCTGAAGCTACAAGCGCGTCAGCACCGTCGCCGCCGGCTACTACGACATAACCACCTGGGCGCGGATATCCGCCGGCCGCTTTGGCGATCGCAAGCGATGTGGCAAAGCGATCACTGCCTGCATGACGTTGCACTCGCGGATCGAGCACTACCTGCCCTGATGTCAGGGGACTCAACGATGTCCTGATGCCCTTGCCTTGACCTCGCTGCACGAAAGCGTGTTCCACATAGCGTCTCTGGTAGTCAGGGTAGGTAGTGACATATTCCACTTCGACCCTGTAAGTCCCGGCAGCCAGTCTCCGTGTGACATATGAATGCGCGTATCGCTGCTTGGCGCCAGGCTCCACGCCTATCTTGTATCTAGTGGAGGAACTGACAAGGCGACCGGAAGGATCGAATACTCTAAAGCGCATCGTCCCCGTAACACACACATTGCCAGGGTTGTGGATGAATTGATGCGCGTATATTCCGTCTTGATAAACGTTTATGCTTGCATACGTACGCCCATCACGAACCAGGACTCCCGGTCTTCCTCCGCTACCTCCGGCCCAAAGTATCGCAGATTCGACCCATGCTCCCGCTATCTCCAATTGCCTGACTCCCGTGGAGACGGTTTGATGCCCACTATCATCCTGGTTGAGCAGATAATCAGCTATCGAATGATAGAAATATACCGTGCGGCCTTTCAGGTAGGTTGTCCTGACCCCGCCTGCGCCATTGACGATCGAATAGTTCGTTGAAAGGTTCGGGCTGGTCAGCTGGGTGAGATTCATGAATTGCACGGCATTGTTATTGTTTTGAAGCAGTCTGACATACTCTATCCACGCTCCGGGTGCCTGATTTCGAAACAAACTCATGTCCAGACTACTCAACCCACGAGCACGCAATATTGACGCGGCACCTGTAACCACAGGGTCATCTGCGGCCGCCGGGCGATTGACAAACCGAAAAGCCCCGACGTCATCGATGAAATATGTTTGATAAGCCTCGGACGGCGGCCCCCACTCCCAGCCCTGGTGATTCATTATGTAGACCCAGTGATCGTCCCTCTCAGAACCGCCTACCCCCGGCGCCACTCTCGGAGAGGCGAACAACACAACGAATCCTCCTCCGTCAGCGACATATTGCGTAACGGTTCTGGCGGCTTGAGGCGACATTGCAAACACATAGGTAGCAACAATAACGTCATACTGCGCGAGCTTGGCGGGATTCTCCAGGTCTTTGTCGTACACCCACTCGACATCCCAGCCACGCCCTTGCAAATACCCCATGACCCGAAGTTGCTTCTCGAGTATCCCGTATCCTCGATTGTACCGATTAACCCAGTCTTGACTGGACTGAGAGTAGATTACGCCAACTTGGTAGTCAGCAGGGGGAGAATAAGCGGCATGCGCGCTCGTTGCGGTAATCGCGAAAACAAAAGAAATGAAGGCGACAAGAATCAAAGAGCGGATTGAAAACCGATCCATACCAGATACCTCAGTTCTTCTTTGCTTTCGCCATGACGCTTCGGCGTTACATCTATCGATACTGGTGTATCGGCGAGAAAACCTGTGCTCTTAAAGGTCTCCTACTCCAAAACCCACTCGATCTGCCCCTGAACCCATCCGGAGAGCGCTCCTTCACCACCGGCGATGAAAACTCGATTGATACCGGTGGCTCGAGCGGCAAGCTCGGTGCGGGTTTCTGTCGGAAGCTGCCAGGAGCGCACAAACAAAAGCGGATTGCGATTATGCCCCGTCAGTGGGCCGAAAGCTAGCGCATCAACAAATGTATCGCCAGAGGCGACATAGACGCTCCCCATATTGAACCTCTCGTTGGCCACGAGGTACCTTGCCAGCTGTGTTGTAGTCTCAAAACGATTGGCGCCACCGGCTATCCTTCTCGCGCCAGGCAGCGCGCTTGCCACACTCTCGCCCACGACCCCAGTGCCTCCGATCACCAGACTCTGCTGCGGATCGATCCCTCTGACAGCATCTCTGGATGCCTGGGGGATTGAGCCTGCGCGCGCAAGTATGACCGGCAGCTTTCCCGCGTAAGCAAATCCGGCCGCCGCGATGCCGTCAGCTATACTTTCACCGCTTACCACAATCACTCTGGTCGCATGTACCAGGCGATCGACCTCCAAAGCGACATCTCTGGCGGTCGCAAAGCGATCTGACCCGCCGAGTCGCCGAACGCTGGTTACGCCCTCAATCCGACGCAGGCCTGCTTCCACCGATTCGCTGACGACACCCGTGCCGCCGACGATTATGACGTTGGACACTCTAAGCCTTCTGATCTCGGCCGCCGTTGAAGCAGGAACGACGCCCTGCTCTACCATCAATATCGGCGCTCCGCCAACCGCGCCCGCGAGTGAAGAAGCAGGCAACATATCAACTGGTGCATGCCCATTGACTATGATTGCCGCCCTCGCCGGTACGCGACCGGGGGTCGCCGGAGGAGCGAAGAGTCTTGTTGAAGCTGCCACCGCGGTCGCGAAGCGGTCTGACCCTGCTATCCGCGAAGTCTTGGGATTCACGTAAAACCAATGATCACCCCAGCCAAAAGCATTCCTGAACAATCTCTGGACTTGTGATCTGGAAAGAGTCTGGGAAGATGGAGTTCCACCTCTTAGCACTACCTCTGTCGGTCGACCCGAAACACCACGACGGGTCACCTCTATGCCTGTCAGTGGATTCGGAGTTAGAGTAGAGCTGGCCCCCGCGCTTAGCAATCGATCTCTGACTTCAGTAGCGGTAAAGGTCTGTTGCAGCCAGCTATGGCGCGCTGCGCCCGCATTCACTTCATAGGGGTCGGGCACGCCGCGCAGATGCGGTAACGCTGAAACCCACACATTTTCGCTGTTTTCGGTGTGTCCTCCGGAGGTCGACATGTAAAATGTGCGGGCAATATCATTCGGATGAGTTGAGCTCTCATGCGTGACCACTCGACCCCTTGTCGCGTCCACTGCACTGTTTGAGCGGGAGTGCTCATGCGCTGTGGTATTCGCCCGATTCTCACCTCGAGAGTGTCCGCCGTATACCTGACTTTCAACCGTGCTATAAAGCTCACCAGACCCGGATGTCCACGAGTAGCTTCTCGCCGCGATAGCTTGCGCTTTCAGCGCCTCTGAATGCCAGCTCGCCGGCATCTCGCGAGGAACCACGCCGTATAGATATTCCGACATATTCACGCGGTTGATAAGCTTGATTCTGCCGGCGGAAGCCGTCAGGCGCAGCTCACCCCTGAAACGCACGAAGCGGTGGCTGTATTGTCCTGTCCCTTCACTCACCTGAGTCAACCGAGGGGTTCCGCCATCCCCCCAAACCACGACGGTGCCGGTAAATGTACGCGTCTGGCCATCTGGAGCCCTAAAAATGATACTCGAACCTGAAGCCGTAAAGCTCGACCACCCATCAGGGAAGGTCGTGGTCAAGCCGCCTGCACGAACCGCAAGCCGAGAACCGACGTGTCCAGGTCGAAGGGTCCACACCAAGCGCGTGAAGCCACTGTTACCGCCGTCATCGTAATTCGCCGCTCCGTCCAGATTGACATCACGAGAAGGCTCAGGTAAAACCGTCGAAACCGCTGTGCGGGCATCGGTCCCGCCCGATCCATAGTAGTGCCTCAGTATCTGGACGTACCCGTAGCCCGCCTCGGCAAATCCTCTAGCGCCATGTTGGCTCATGCCAACACCATGACCAAATCCTCTGCTTATGAAGGTGAAGTTCGTTTGCGCAAAAGCCGGTAAAGGCGCTGAGCCTGTCAGCACTATCACCGCAAGCAAGGCGCAAAGCACGTTTTTCCACCAAAACCCACGCAAGTAGGTAGCCATATTATCGCTCCTCCGGGGCTTACGAAGCATTCTTCGGGTCTTCTACTATCACTCTCAAGTCTACTATCACTCCCGAGTCGCCCTCTGTGGGACAGCGCTGGAGCCCGAGTCCCAATCCCTGCCGACAACCACTAGCACCTCTGAGTCAAAGGTATACATGCCTCGATAGTTGACTGATCTACCCTGTCCCAAGGCGGCTATGACCATTTCGGCCTTGTGTTCATCTTCGCCCTTGTAGACCACAAGCGTTTCGTCGTAGACAAACTGATTCATATTTCCAACCTCAACAACGTCATAACGTTCCGCCCTAAGCCGACCTGCAGCGTTATCGGCTACTCCCGCAACTCCTGCGCCATTGCGCACAGAAACAGAAATCTGCTCGGGAGTTATCTGATTTGCAGCCAGATCCGCCTCCGGTGTAAGCGTTTGTCCTGACTTGATCCGCTCCAACAATACAGCGAAAGCCTCCTCGTCAGCCACGATGAAGGAGCCGTTGCCTATTCTCTCGGGCGAACCCGGCATCGTCACTGTTTGCAGCGCAGAATCTTCCATGCCCCGCATCTGGTTGGCCAGGCCTGCAAGCTCGCCGACTGACATATCCGTCGTTACCTGCTCGGCAACGGCATTGGCAAGTGATGGAAGTCTCAGGGCGTTCGCCGGCTTGAAAGACTCGTTGAGAAGAGCACGCAAAAACTTCTGCTGGTTTTCGATACGCTGGAGGTCGCCGGTAGGAAAGTTCCGGGATCGAACGAACGTAAGAGCCTTCGCTCCATCCAGACGCTGCTCACCAGCCTCTATCACCGACGCGGATCTAACATATGCGGCGGCCTCCATATCGTTTATCCGCTCCGGAACATGAACTGTCACGCCACCTAAGGCGTCCACGATCTCCCTGAAGCCGGCAAAATCAATCTCTATATAGTGGCTTATCGGCAGTCCGGTAAACTCTTTCACCGTCTCAATAGCCAGTGCAGCGCCTCCATAGGCGGTTGCCGCGTTGATCTTTGTCTTTCCGTGGCCAGGTATCTCCACGTAGGTATCGCGCGGAATTGAGAGCAATATGGCCGAGCGCTGCTTCGGATCTATCCTGCCCACAATAATCGTATCAGCGCGGGATTGCTCCCCCTCCTGCCGGCTATCCACTCCTACCACCAAAGCGTAAAACGGATCGTCCCGCTCGATCGTCTTGCCCCGATCAAGCAGTTCTACCGCCCGGTCATCCTCGGCAATGCGGCCTTGAAGCCTGTCGTTTATATCACCGATGAACAGCAAGCCAACTACCATGCCGATAAGGGCGATGACGCCAAAAGCCGCACCAAAGGCGATGAGCCTCTTTCGAAGCTGCATCGACCTGCGGCGGCGCGCGCCGAAGTCCTGTCTGCCCCTTCGGCGTGATTGCTCGGCCGTCGATTCAAACGATGTGGATTTAGGTTGAAGTTTTTCGATGCGGCTCGGACGCCTGGATCTACTTCCACGCGGTGGCCGACCGATAAATTGGTCACTCATACACTGCCCTTTACTAAAGCTATATTTCTTTCGCGACTGCGGCGATTCTGTCTACCAGCTCACCGACGTCCCGAAAACTGCGCGTGTGCGTTTGTCCCTTCTTTTCCAGCTTGATTTCGCTGGCTTGCTTCGGCAGGCTTAATCTGCCCTGCGCGATCAAATCCTTGTCTACAGCTCCCATGACTCCGCTAAACACAGTATAAGCCGGCGTGCCAAGCGCAGCTGCCTCTCTGTTCAGTGTACCCCCGCCCGAAACAACCAAGTCGGCATAGTATATAAGACTCTGCGCGTCCACAACCTTCTCCGGGATGATGAGGTTTTTCGCACCTATCGCTTCGACGCCCGCGCGCTGCTCCGGCGTTCGAAGCAAAACCACTCCTTGAAGATCATCACGGTTGGCAAGCATCCGAAGAAACTCATCGAACAGGGTGTTTTCCATTCGATGGTACGCCGCCATCGAAGGCGGTGTTCTGAGAACAACCATAATTTTGGAGGGATCCAATCCCAGCTCATCGATAACTTGAGGATCTGGCTCGAAGTCAGCCAGGTAATACTCCTCCTTGAGCCCTGGATAGCGGTCGACCTTCTCGGGGCGTCCGCCGTATTGGAGGAGCGCTTCCACCGGAATCGCATCCGGTATCAGGGACTTCGTCGACAGACGCACATTGATCGAGTGCGAAAGCCGGGCAAACTCGTAGTCGAACATCGTGACGTGCGGAATGCCCAATAGCCGAGATGCCACCGGCAGATCATTGCTCGCATGTGACAGTGCCAGGTGAAAGCCACGTCCTGCGCCAAATTTGAGCATCGCG
The DNA here is from genome assembly GCA_018334075.1 of Actinomycetota bacterium. Classification (NCBI taxonomy): domain Bacteria; kingdom Bacillati; phylum Actinomycetota; species Actinomycetota bacterium. Next base: position 7,460 of record JAGXSC010000012.1, on the reverse strand, counting down.
GCCGAACGTGCAGCCATTCCCCACGCCTTCATCAGCGTGTGCTTTCCCCTGTGCCTGCCGATAAGAGTGTGCTCTATCCCGAAGCGCTCAAGCAGAGGCACAGTCTGAGCGAACTCGCGCGCGGTAACAGACACTTCCCAGCCGCGCCTTCTGAACTCGGCGATTATGGGGCGCAAAACCAAGACGTGCGGAGAGTTGGTCATATCGACCCACAAACGTGGACCGCTGGAGGAGCTCCTAGGCACTAGTTGCCTCCGAACCTTGCCTGAATAGCTTCGACTATCTGCTCCGCGGCGTTGCCGTCGCCATATACGGAGGGCCTTGAGTGCGGTCTGGCCATAGATGACACGGCGGCTGTAATCCTGCGACTATCCGCCCCGACCAAAGTGTTCCAGCCCAGCTCAACCGTCTCGGTCCACTCGGTCTCTTCCCGCATGGTCACACATGGCACGCCAAAGAAGTATGCCTCTTTTTGCATGCCGCCAGAATCAGTGAGAACACCCTTTGCGCTGCGCAGCAAAGATACGGTGTCGATATACGCGATCGGAGGAACCACGGTCACATTCTCGGCGGAGTTGACGAGATCGCTCAGGCCAAAATCCTCCAGGTTCTTTGCTGTTCTGGGGTGCAGCGCCCACAAAACCGGAAGATCGAGCTGCGAAAACGCCGTAATAATCTCGTGAAGCCTAGGCTTGCTGTCGCTGTTGCCAGCCCGGTGCACCGTGGCGAAATAGTACTCACCGGGCTTGACGCTATAGCTCTCGAGCGCTTGAGACGGATCGACATGCTCGGCGAAGAACCTTGCTGTATCCAGCATAACGTCTCCGACCAGATGAACGCCTTCCGTGATACCTTCGGCCTGGAGATTCGCGACCGAAGTCCGCGTGGGACATAACAGTATCTCGGAGAGGTGGTCGACCAATACCCGGTTTACCTCCTCGGGCATCGAGCGGTTGTAAGACCGAAGCCCCGCCTCCACATGCGCCACGGGTATGCAGAGTTTGGCGGCGGCCAGGCCTGCTGCCAGGGTTGTATTGGTGTCACCATAGACCATAACGAGGTCTGGGTTCTTCTCTATGAACAGCTCTTCGAGCAATGGCATCATCTCGCCGGTCTGCCGAGCGTGAGTGCCCGATCCAACCGCCAGGTTGAAGTCCGGCTTTGGGATGCCGAGCTGCTCGAAGAAGACATCGCTCATCGCGTAATCATAGTGCTGGCCGGAGTGCACGAGTATCTCGTTGTGAGACTCACGCAACGCGCGACAGACGGGTGCGGCCTTCACGAATTGCGGGCGCGCGCCTACGACTGAGATAACAGTAAGCCTTCTCATCAAAGAGCCGCCTTCGCAACGCTTACGACCTGCTCGATCTGATCCCGGGTGATGCCAGGAAACGCAGGAAGCGCGAAGGTCCGAGAGTTGCACGACTCCGCCACAGGCAAAGACGGCCGGATGTAGCCGGGCTGTTTTGTGAAAACCTCCTGCTCATGCAGGGCAAGCGGGTAGTAAAGCGCAGTGCCTATTCCCGCCGAGCCTAGGGCCTGCATCACCTTTTCGGCAGCTTTTGCGGACTCGGCCTTGACGATGTAGAGGTGATAGACGTGATCCCCGAAATCGCGAGAGATCGGCAACTCCAGCGCCGAAACATCGCTTAGCAACTCGTCATAGATAGCAGCCGCCTCCCGACGCAGCGAATTCCATCTATCCAAATGCGGCAGCTTCACCAGCAATATGGCGGCCTGCAGAGCATCGAGCCTGCTGTTGGTGCCGAAAGTGTCGTGAAAGTATTTTTTCGTCGTGCCATGCTGTGCGAGACTCCTGATTTTGGCTGCCAGAGCTGCATCGCCGGTGGTAACGATGCCACCATCTCCGGCACAGCCGAGGTTCTTGCTGGGAAAGAAAGAGAACGCGGCGGCATGCCCCAGCGAACCAGCCTTCCGCCCCTTGTATGTCGCGCCGATCGCTTGGCAGGCATCCTCGATCACAATAAGGTTGTGCGCCTTTGCGAGTTCGAGCAGCGGATCCATATCCACGCACTGCCCGAAGATATGAACCGGCATTATAGCCTTGGTGCGCTCGGTAATCGCAGCCTCGACCTTCGAGACGTCAATGTTGTAAGTCCCCTGCTCGATATCGACGAAAACCGGAACCGCGCCGACGTGCGCGATGGCCTCAACGGTGGCGAAAAAAGTGAATGGCGTAGTGATGACCTCATCGCCTTTGCCAATCCCAAGCGCCGCCAGCACAAGAAAAAGCGCGTCCGTTCCATTGCCGCAAGCTACAGCGTGATCGGTGTCGCAGTACCGCGCGATCGCGGACTCCAACTCCTTGACCTTTGGGCCTCCGATAAAAGCGGCGTTTTCCATCACTTCGCCAATGGCTGCGTCCAGATCCGCCTTGAGTTCAAGATACTGGGCTTTCAGGTCAAGAAGAGGTACTGCCATACAATGTCGCTCCTTATGGGTCCGTATGAAGAACAACTCATATTATCAGCTATCGCAGCGTGGTGAGCTTCAAGTCGTCAACCGGTTGTTACCGAGTTTCCGGATTGTCCAGCAATTGCTCCCGGGGAACCTCGCGAACAGGTTTGGCTGGCACCCCCATCACGATCGTACGCGGCGGCACATCTCTCGTCACCACCGAGCCGGTAGCGACGAACGCCTCCTCGGCTATCTCGATCCCGGGAAGAATATGCGCGCCGCCACCTATACGGGCTCCTCGGCGTATAGTGCAACCACGAAGGTGCTTGAACCTCTCTTCCGTGCGGCCCATGAAGTTATCGTTGGTGGTCACCACCATCGGCGCGATGAAAACGTCCTCTTCGAGAGTGACGTAAGCGGTGATATACGCGCCGCTTTGGATCTTGGTGCGCGACCCTATGACAGTATCGTTTTCGACCGTCACCGCCCGGCCGATGACAACCCTGTCACCTATGGCACATCGCTCCCGAACGCCTGCGTTGTCCCCGATGACGCACCCTTGTCCGAAGGTGGACCCGGCCATCAGCACGGTGTGGCTGCCAACAGAGCAGCCTGCCCCAAGCCGAACGGCGTCTAGCTTTTCGCGCTTCGCGGTCGAAGACGCCGACAAGCGAGGGCGCCTGCCTATGACCGCGAAGTCTGCCACATGAACACCGGCATCGAAAGATGCGCCTTCGCAGATAGTCACGTGGTTGCCGATCGAGCAGTTATCGCCGATTCTGGCTCCCTCTTCGATGACCACAAACGAGCCAAGCGCGACTCCGGCGCCTATCGTGACGCCTTCGCCGATCACCACGCCCAGGCCGTGCGAGAAGCCCTCCCCAAAAGTCGCACTACCCGGGATGTGTAAACCGTGGGCCACCTGTATCAGACCTCCATCTTCGTCGATACCGGCGTGCCAAAGCCTCTCATCGACTCGTCCACAGCCTCGAGCACGCGAACCACACTGAGTCCCGCTCGACCATCGCTTTTCGGCGCCTCGCCATTGCGGCAACAATCGAGGAAGTGCTGTAGCTCGATAGAGAGCGGCTCTTTCATCGGGACCCACGGCACATTAATGTCCCCGAAGCGCAAGGTGAGATCCTCGCCGTAAGCCATCGCGCTTTCCGGCTCGCCAAGGCCGCGGTCGTATATCCATATCTTCTCGGTCGCCTGCATGTCGTCGAAGACGAGCATCTTCCTCGTGCCGACCACCGTGAGCTTTCGCACCTTGTGCGGATCAAGCCAGCTCACGTGAATGTTGGCCATCCTCCCACTAGGAAAGTGTAGGTTCGCAAAGACGGTGTCTTGCACTCCGTCGGTCACGTACGCGGCCCCGTTCGCACTGACGTAATCGGGATTCTCGCCGAGAAGATAGAGTGCTATCGAAACGTCGTGGGGGGCGAGCGACCAAAAGGCGTTCTCTTCGGTCCGAACTTTGCCGAGGTTCAGGCGCTGCATATAGAGGTAGAGCAGCTCGCCGAGCTCCCCTGAGTCTATGCACTGCTTGATCCACTCTATGGCCGAATGATAGACCATCAGGTGCCCGACCATCAAAGCGACTCCCGCATCTTTTGCGGCCATCACGAGCCTCTCGGCATCGTGGCTAGTAAGCGCTAGCGGCTTTTCAACAAAGCAGTGCTTACCCGCGGCGATGACCTTGCTCGCGATCGCGAAGTGACTCGGCGCGCTAGTGACCACGAAGACGGCTGCGATGTCGTCGCGCGCAAGCATCGCGTCAAGATCGGTTGTGACCTCCGCATAAGGGTATAGCTCGGCGAATCTCGCAAGATTGCGCTCATCGGTATCTACAGCAGCAACGATTTCGGCATCACTGAGCCTGTCGAGGTTCCTGACCACGTTAGGGCCCCAATACCCAAAGCCAACCACTCCCACCCTGACCGGAGCGCTCACAGCAGCACCACCTTCGGATCCTCCGGCACCTTGAGCGCGTTTCGGGTATCAAGCACGAGCGAGGCCTCGCGTCTGACCAGGTCGTAATCGACGCCAGCGTGGGCGGTGATCAAGAGCACGACATCTGCCGAGGAGACCTCCTCGGCGGTCAGCTCGACCCTTTCGACGCGATCTCCACCAGGGCAAAACTCAAGCACGTGCGGGTCATGGTAGACGACTTCGGCGCCTTTTTGCCTGAGCAGCTCGACAACGATTATCGCCGGTGACTCCCGCATATCGCTGATATCAGCCTTATATGCCACGCCGAGGACGAGGACTCGCGATCCGTTAAGCGACTTGCGCTGTCGGTTGAGCGCTTCCATCAAGCGCTCGATGACGTAGTAGGGCATGGACTCGTTGATCCGACCCGACAGGTCGATAAACTCCGTCCGAAAGTCGTACTGGCGCGCCTTCCACGATAGGTACAAAGGGTCGATCGGAATGCAGTGCCCACCAAGACCGGGGCCAGGGTAGAACGGCATGAAGCCAAAAGGTTTCGTCTTGGCCGCGTCGATGACCTCCCAAAAGTTGATGCCCATGCGATTACACAGAAGCAAAAGTTCGTTTACGAGCGCGATATTCACGCCCCTGAATGTGTTTTCGAGCAGCTTGGTCATCTCGGCGGCTCTGGTAGATGACACTGGGACAAGCGTGCCGATGAAGCGTCCGTACATCGCGACAGCAAGCCGGGTGCACTCCTTGGTGACTCCGCCGACGACCTTTGGCGTGTTTTGCGTCTGATAGGTGGGATTTCCCGGATCAACTCTCTCCGGCGAGAAGGCCAAGAACAGGTCGACGCCGACCTTTCGGCCGCCGCCTTCAAGTATCGGCAAGATCACCTCTTCTGTGGTGCCGGGATATGTGGTTGATTCGAGCGTCACGAGCGCTCCGGCCTTGAGGTGCGGGGCTATCGAGCGAGCGGCCGACTCCATATACGAGGTATCGGGCTGCTTCATCTCGTCTAGGGGGGTGGGCACACAGATCGCAATCGCGTCACACGACGCCATCGCCGAGAAGTCCACGGTTGCGCTGATCAGGCCCTTTCCCACAAGCCCGGCGAGCTCGTGCGCGTCAACGTCCGAGATGTAATTCTCGCCGCGGTTCAATTGCTCGACCCGCTGCGCCGATACATCTACACCGATAACCTTGTGGCCGGCCTTCGCCATCTCGACAGCGAGCGGAAGACCCACATAGCCGAGACCAACAACCCCGAAAACGGCGGTACCGTCTTTCAAGCTTTCGTCCAAAGACATCGCCCGCTATCATCTCCATTCGATCAATCGACATAAAGGACCCAGCACAGCCCCCATAGGTTCCGTGGCTGGTCCATTTCGGCGTGAACCGAATTATTTTATCGCAAACATCAGCTCGCCAGTGCACACAATTTCGCCATCGACAGATGCGACGGCTTCTCCGAACCCAATCGCCCCTCGGCTTTTGGTAATTCGGCACTCAAGGATCAGGGTATCACCTGGCCGGACCTGCTTTTTGAACCTGACCTTGTCGATTCCAGCGAAAAACCCGATCTTCCCGGCGTTTTGAGGAAGCGAGAGCAGAGCCACGGATCCGACCTGCGCTAGAGCCTCGATGATGAGCACCCCCGGCATCACGGCATAATCCGGGAAGTGTCCCGCAACCCAGAATGCATCCTCGGCGACGAAAAGTTGGCCTGTTGCCCGCTCGCCCGGCAGGAGATCACTCACCTCATCGACGAGCAGAAAAGGCTCACGATGCGGGATTATGGCTTTGATCGCATCTGTGTCTAACATGCGTCCTCCTTCATGACTACGGTTTCTATATCCGCGCCCAGCGCCCGTAGCTTTTCGACAAAGCGCTCGTATCCGCGCTCAATATGATAGGTATTGGTCACTACGCTCTCGCCATCGGCTATAAGGCCGGCGAGCACAAGCGCCGCGCCGCCTCTGAGATCCGGCGCACAAACAGGCGCTCCAGAGAGTCGATCGACCCCTCGGACCAGGGCATGGTGACCCTCGACACGAACATTCGCGCCCATCCTCGAAAGCTCATCTGTGAGCATAAAGCGATTCTCGAATACGTTTTCGGTAATAACGCAACTGCCATCTGCAACTGACATCAAAACCATGAACTGTGCTTGCATGTCAGTGGGAAATCCAGGATGCGGAAGTGTCTGCACGTCGACCGCGGTCGGAACGGGGGGTCCGGTCACCGTTGCGCCATTGTCATGAATCTCGATAGAGCACCCGGCCTCTCTCAGCTTGAAAAGCAGCATGTCGAGATGGGCAGGATCGAAGCCCCTCACCGTAACAGGCCCCTTCGCCAGCGCCCCTGCAACCAGAAAGGTACCGGCCTCTATGCGATCTCCGATGACCGTGTGCTCTTTTACCGGAGCCAGCTCTTCCACGCCGTCGATGACAAGCTCGGAGGTTCCAATTCCCTCGATACGGGCGCCCGCTTTGACAAGAAAGTTTGCCAGATCGACTATCTCCGGTTCACGGGCGGCGTTTTCGATAGTGGTCTTTCCCTGAGCCAACACAGATGCCATAAGCAGGTTCTCGGTAGCTCCGACACTCGGAAAATCAAGTATGACGTGTGCGCCGCGGATTCCCTCAGGCGCGGTCGCGTCTATGAAACCGTGACCGAACTCGACGTGGACACCAAAGGCCTCCAGCCCCCGGAGATGCATATCGATCTTGCGAGAACCGATCGCACAACCCCCGGGCATCGCGACTCTCGCCTGCCCACATCTGGCCACAAGGGGACCAAGAACCGCTATCGAGGCTCGCATCCGGGAGACCATCTCGTATGGCGCCTCGACGGAGGTCAGGCTCGTCGCGTCGATCACGAGTTCGTGCGAGGTTCTGGTGACCTTGACCCCAAGACCGCCGAGAACCTCGGTCATCGTATGTACGTCGCTTATGTCCGGCACGTTGCTTATGCGCGAAACACCTTTGGCAAGCAGCGACGCGGCCATTAGCTTGAGCGCAGAGTTCTTTGCGCCCTCGACGAAAACCTCACCTGAGAGCGGGGACCCGCCACGAATGACGATTGAACGCATCGGCTTCCTTTCC
>JAGXSC010000011.1 GCA_018334075.1 Actinomycetota bacterium | reverse complement strand
TAATCATGCTTACAACGGCAGCCGCCGCTTCCGACCTCGCCGAGGGCAGACAGCACGGTGTCGCGGCGTACATCGTCAAGCCATTCAAAAGCGCCGAACTCAAAGACGAGGTCTCGAAGCATCTCGGACACTAGGCCCGCAAAAAATGGACACCGGTTGCCGAGAAGCCCTACGCCTCCTTCAGTCCCAGCTCGCCTCCGATTATGTCTATAGTGACTGTATCCTCAGTCGATAGCCTGCCCTCGATGAGGGCCTTAGCCACCCGATCCACGACCTCGCGCTGAATAACGCGCTTCAATGGGCGCGCCCCGTAAACGGGATCGAACCCTTCGATGGCCAGGCGCTCCAATGCCGCAGGAGTGATCTCCAAGGCGATCTTCCGATCGGCGAGACGACTTCTCACCTTGCGAAGCTGGATATCCACAATCTCGGCGATCTGCTCGATCGAAAGTGGATGAAACAACACGACATCATCGATTCGGTTGAGAAACTCCGGCCGGAAGGTTCGGCGCAACGCCTCCTCGACGGCTCCGCGCATCTGGGACTCATCGCCTCCAAAACGCGCAAACTCCTCGATCGACTGCGAGCCAACGTTGCTGGTCATGATGACGATCGTGTTTCTAAAGCTCACAACTCGGCCCTGGCCATCGGTGAGCCGACCGTCATCGAGCACCTGAAGTAGTATGTTGAACACATCCGGGTGACCCTTTTCTATCTCATCGAGGAGCAGCACGCTGTAGGGCCTTCGCCGGACGGCCTCTGTAAGCTGCCCGCCCTCTTCGTATCCGACGTATCCCGGGGGAGCGCCTATCAAGCGCTGTACGCTGAATTTCTCCATGTACTCGCTCATATCTATGCGAACCATCGAGCGCTCGTCGTCGAAAAGAAACTCCGCCAAGGCTCGCGCAAGCTCGGTCTTCCCAACTCCGGTCGGACCCATGAAGATAAACGACCCGAGCGGTCTGTCCGGATCGGAAAGTCCCGCTCTGGAGCGACGAACCACCGAGGCTACGGCCGAAACCGCCTGGTCCTGTCCGACCACTCGCTGATGCAGGTGGGACTCAAGGTCGATCAGTTTCGTCATCTCACCCTGCATCAGTTTGGAAACCGGAATACCCGTCCACACGGAGACCCCTTCGGCGATCTCTTCTTCCGTGACTACCTCGCGAAGCATGGCCTCGTTTGCCTGAAGATCACCAAGCCTCGCGTCGGCCTCATCCAGCTCACGCTGCAGCTGCAAGATATGGCCGTAGCGTATCTCGGCGACGCGCTCCAAATCACCGTCGCGCTCGGCGAGCTCAGCCGCTGTCTTCGCCTTGTCGATCTCGTTTTTCAGGCGCTGAACCTTGTCGATAATCGTCTTCTCGCTTTCCCACCGCGCTTTCAGACCCGTCAGCTTCTCCGTGATCCCGGCCATCTCGGAGCGCAGGGTCTCGAGTCGCTCGGCGCTAGCCTCATCAGACTCCTTGAGCAGCGCAGCTTCCTCGATTTGAAGCTGACGCAATCTCCGGTCGAGCACGTCTATCTCCGTGGGCATCGAATCGATCTCTATCCGCAGTCGTGAAGCCGCCTCGTCGATGAGATCTATCGCCTTGTCCGGCAAAAAGCGGTCTGCGATGTAGCGATCGGACAAGGTCGCGGCCGCGACGATAGCGCTATCGGTGATACGGACGCCATGGTGCACCTCGTACTTCTCTTTCAGTCCACGAAGTATGGCGATCGTGTCCTCAACGGAAGGCTCGCCCACCAGCACCGGCTGAAAACGACGCTCCAGCGCGGCATCCTTCTCGATGTGCTTCCTGTATTCGTCGAGTGTCGTGGCGCCAATCGCGTGCAGCTCTCCCCTGGCCAAAGCCGGTTTAAGCATGTTGCTGGCGTCCATGGCCCCCTCGGCGGCGCCCGCTCCCACGAGCGTGTGAAGCTCATCGATAAAGAGCACCAGCCGCCCCTCGGCCTGCTCGATTTCGCGCAGCACCGCCTTCAGGCGATCCTCGAATTCGCCACGGTACTTCGCGCCGGCGACCATCGCGCCGAGGTCGAGCGCAACCAGGTCCTTCCCCCGCAGGCTTTCGGGCACATCGCCATCGACTATTCGCTGGGCCAGCCCTTCGACGATTGCGGTCTTGCCGGTACCGGGCTCGCCGATAAGAACAGGGTTGTTCTTTGTGCGCCGAGAGAGGACCTGCACCACCCTGCGAATCTCATCGTTGCGCCCGATCACCGGATCAAGCTTGCCGTTACGGGCAGCCTGCGTGAGATTGCGCGAGAAGCGCTCGAGCGCCTGAAACTGCGCTTCGGGATTCTGGTCTGTCACTCTGGCGCCTGCGCGGAGCTCCTCGAGAGCGTGCAGGAGCCTCGGAGCAGTCAGGCCTGCCGCGCCGAGCAGTCGCCCGGCCTCACCATCGGTCTCGGCGATTCCGAGAAGAAGGTGCTCAGTCGAGACATAGGCGTCCTTGAGCTCTTCAGCATGCTTGAAAGCGTTTGTGAGAACGGTGTTCAAACGTGGGCCGATAGAGGCCGGCCCTCTGACCTGTGTTCCCGTCACGCGAGGCGCCTTCTCTATCGTGACGGACACCTCCGCCGAAAGCGCGTCGACGTTCGCTCCGACCTTTTGCGCCACAGGCCGAGCGATTCCGTCCGCGGCATCGAGCAACACCTTGAGCAGGTGCTCCGGCTCGACTGTCTGCGAGTCAGCGTTGCTGGCCACCTCCGAGGCAGCCTGCAGCGCTTCTTGGGCCTTGATCGTCAACTTGTCCAATCTCATGACTACACCGCCTCACCAGGATACCGAGTCCAAAATCAACATCAGTCGCCCCACGCTCCTGTACCCCTTCGCTTCGCCAGACCGCCGCTTCTCACCACCACCATCGCCGTCCTGTACTCGCGCCCAGACCGCTTGTTCGTCTCGGCGAACTCACGGCCCTTGCCGGCGATGCGCGCTTTCAGGGCCTCGGTTTCCTCCGTCAGGCGCTCAACCTCGGCTGTAAGCTGCAGGATCCGAGTGACTCCCGCAAGATTTATTCCCTCGGAGGTCATCTGTTGTATAAGCCGAAGACGCTCAATATCCGCCTCCGAGTAAAGGCGCGTGTTCCCGGGTGATCTTTGCGGGCAGATGAGCTCTTTTCTCTCGTAGATCCTCAGTGTCTGCGGATGCATGCCAGCGAGAAGCGCGGCAACGCTGATCATGTAAAGTGGCTGGCTCTTGCCTCCCGATCTCCTGTCTTTCATCGCAATCCATACCTCTCGTCACTAGTCAGGTCAGGCCCTGGGCCACCCCCAGGACAGATCACAGAATCATCCGATATGCGCTCTTACATCCTCGGCAGGCAGCTCGGCCAACTCCTCGAACAACTTGCGCTGCTCGGAGGTAAGTTTCGTCGGTATCGCGATCCGAACCTTGACTTTCAAGTCTCCGCGCCCCGAACCTTTGAGGTGCGGCGCACCCTTGCCTTTCAGCCGAAGCACCGTGCCGTCAGGAGTGCCGGCCGCGATCTTGAGTTTGGCTTTCTTCCCGTCAGGGGTAGGTATCGTGACCGTTGTGCCGAGCGCCGCCTCCGCGACAGTAATTGGCAGATCCATGATGACATCGGCTCCGTCGCGTGCGTAAAACGGATGTGCCCCCACGCGTGTCACAACATATAGATCACCCGAGGGCCCCCCGTTTTCACCGGGATCTCCCTTGCCTTTAAAGCGTAGCTTCCCGCCGTCGACTGCGCCCGGCGGAATATTTACGGTCAACGGTTTGACTCGCTTTACCGCGCCTTTCCCTCGGCAGGCAGAGCACGGATTCTCGATTATCGTGCGCGCCCCCGCACACCTTGGGCACGTTCGCTGGAACGCGAACATCCCGCCTCCCTGACTCACATGTCCACTCCCCGAGCAGGTAGGACAGGTAACTCGCGACGTGCCGGGCTTCGCGCCACTGCCGCCGCACGTCTGGCAATCCTCCATGCGCTGCACGTCTAATCTGATCGAGGTGCCGTTGAAGGCCTCGCCGAACTCGACTTTCGCCTCGTACGTAAGATCGTGCCCGCGCCTGGCCGAAGCGCCTCGTTGCTGGCCTGCCGCACCAAAGAGATCGCCGAAAAGATCGCCGATATCCACATTGGCAGTCGTCCATCCTCCTCCGAAGCCACCGGCGCCGGCGCCTCCAGGCGGCCATCCAGCAGCTCCGCCCGGCGGCGCACCGCCGCCGAAGTACTGCCCATACTGGTCGTATTGGGCGCGCTTTTGGGTATCGGAGAGCACCTCGTATGCCTCGTTGATCTCCTTGAACTTCTCCTCGGAACCACCCGCATCAGGGTGGTGCTTCCTCGCCAGACGACGAAATGCCTTCTTGATCTCGTCAGCAGTGGCGCTCTTCTTGACGCCGAGTGTGTCGTAGTAATTCTTGCCGGCTGTCACGATGGCTCGTCACTCCTCGCGTGCGGGACCTCCGGTCGAAACGACAACCGAGGCAGGCCTGACAACTCTGCCGTGCATCGTATAGCCGCGTTGGTAAACCTCGACTACTGTGCCGTCAGGAACGGCTACGTCCTCCCGCTGCCCAACAGCCTGATGCGATAGCGGGTCGAAGGGCTGGCCGTACGGATCAATCTGGGTTACTCCCTCTTTGGTCACCACGTCAAGCAGCTGGGAGAGAACCATCTTCATGCCTTCCAGGGACTCCGGAGCCTCCGAAGAAGCTACGTGATCGATCGCCCGCTCAAGACTGTCAATCACCGGAAGCAGGTTGACTACAACCCTTTCACAGGCGCGCTTGACTACCGCCTCCTGCTCTCTGGAAACCCGCTTCCGATAGTTCTCGAACTCCGCCTGGACCCGCCTGGCGGTCTCAAGGTTAACTGCCGCCTCGTTGCGAGCATCCTCGAGATCGGCGATCAGCTGGTCGCCCCTGAACTCCAACTCAGGCCCAAGATCGTCGGATAGCTCCGGATCTACATCTTTGCGCTTCTTGCCGGATATCACTTCTTGTCCTTGTCTTCGTCGTCGACTACCTCGTAATCGGCTTCTACGACTTCGTCATCGTCACTCTTCGTTTCCTGACCGTCTCCGGAGTCGGCTTGCGCCTGGGCATCCGCATAGATAATTTCAGCCAACTTGTAGCTTGCTGTCTGCAACTTCTCGACCGCTGCCTGAATACTGGGAGTATCCTCTCCCTCCAGGTCCTTCTTCAACTCCTCGATAGCAGCCTCGATCTCTGTACGAGTCTCGGTCGGCACCTTGTCCCCAAGGTCTTTCATCGACTTTTCGCTCTGGTATATGAGGGTGTCTGCGGTGTTTCGCGCCTCAGCCGCTTCCTTGCTGCTTCTGTCCTCATCGGCGTGCGATTCCGCGTCCTGGACCATGCGGTCGATCTCCTCGTCGGAAAGCGCCGTGGAGCCGGTGATTGTGATCTTCTGCTCCTGTTGGGTCCCAAGATCCTTGGCTGACACATTGACAATCCCGTTCGCATCGATGTCGAACGCAACCTCGACCTGGGGTACGCCGCGCGGCGCTCCCGGAATGTTCATAAGGTGGAACTTGCCGAGCGTCTTGTTGTGCGCCGCCATCTCGCGCTCGCCCTGCAAGACGTGTATCTCCACAGAAGTCTGATTATCAGCCGCCGTAGTGAATATCTCGCTTTTCCGCGTCGGGATGGTGGTGTTGCGCTCTATGAGCTTCGTCATCACTCCGCCCAAGGTCTCCACACCCAGAGAAAGCGGCGTGACATCGAGCAGGAGAATATCTTTCACGTCCCCTGCCAAAACGCCTCCCTGTATGGCGGCGCCTATGGCCACGACCTCATCCGGATTCACGCCCTTGTGAGGATCCTTTCCGGTGATGCTCTTGACCATCTCCGCCACCGCTGGCATACGGGTGGAGCCACCTACCAAAATAACGTGCTCGATCTCTGAAGATTTGATCCCAGCGTCCTTGATCGCCGCCTCGACCGGTTTTTTACACCTGTCGAGCAAATCGCTCGTGACCTTCTGGAACTCCGCGCGGGTCAAGGTGTAATCAAGGTGCTTGGGGCCTGAGGCATCGGCGGTCACGAAAGGCAGGTTGATCTGCGTGGTCTGCGTGGTGGATAGCTCGATTTTCGCCTTCTCTGCAGCATCTTTGAGGCGCTGAAGCGCCATCTTGTCAACGCGCAGATCGATACCCTGGTCCGCCTTGAACTTGTCGGCGATCCAATCGATAACTCGCTGGTCCCAATCGTCGCCACCCAAGTGGTTATCGCCACTGGTGGACTTGACCTCAAAAACTCCGTCGCCCAGCTCAAGGATGGAGACGTCGAATGTTCCGCCTCCGAGATCAAAAACCAGGATCGTCTGGCTCTCGTCTCCCTTGTTCAGGCCGTACGCGAGCGCGGCGGCGGTCGGCTCATTGATGATGCGTTTGACCTCAAGCCCTGCGATCTTGCCGGCGTCCTTGGTGGCCTGACGCTGCATGTCATTGAAGTAGGCGGGCACGGTAATAACCGCTTCGGTCACACTTTCGCCGAGATACGCTTCGGCATCCGCCTTGAGTTTTTGCAGGATCATCGCCGAGATCTCTTCAGGCGTGTAGTTCTTCCCTTCGATCTCAACTATTGCTCGGCCGTCTTTCTCCTTCTTCACGTTATAAGCGACAGTCTTGCGCTCGGAATCAGTCTCCTCGAAGCGGCGACCGATAAATCGCTTTATCGACGTAATCGTATTCTCCGGGTTGGTAATGGCCTGGTTTTTCGCAGCCTTGCCCACGACGCGCTCGCCGTCCCTGCGGAAAGCAGCCACAGATGGTGTAGTCCTGTCGCCCTCGGCATTGACGATGATTGTAGGCTCGCCGCCTTCAAGTACCGCGACCGCTGAGTTGGTAGTGCCAAGATCTATTCCCAATATCTTGCCCATTCTTGTTCTCCTTTCACCGTGCACGCATGCTCAGAGCTTGAGCGTGTACGAATATCTACCGATACTCAGCAATATAAAATCTGATTCGACCATTGTCAAGTTTTCTCAAACGCGTGGATGTCTTGAGTGTGATTCCTCGGCCGTCTACATCCGCCAGAGGTAGCCCACGCTGCGAACGGTTTCGAGGCGGCTCGACAATTCCGGACCCAGTTTGGCCCGTATCCTTCGGATGTGGATATCAACTGTCCGGGCCCCACCAAAATAATCCGTGTCCCATACCCGGCTTAGCAGTATCTCACGGCTGTAGACACGGTTCGGATGAGTCATGAGAAAAGAGAGGAGCGCGTATTCGAGGTATGCGAACTCCACCGGCTCGCCGTGCACGTGGATCTGATAAGTGGCGAGGTTCAGGGTGAGGCCATCTATCCGGATAATCTCGTTGACGGCCACCTCTTCCCCGGGCCACAGAAGCATGCGTACTCGCGCGGCCAACTCAATGGGCAATGCTCGGCGAACGACGAAATCGGTCAGACAGCGTATCGGCATACGGAGGCATTCGAGGGCCTCTTGGTCCAGCACAAGCAGCATCCTGATCTCAGCGCCTCCGGCTGCTGCTGACTCAGCCATATCGATCGCATCATTTGGCGAGCGGCCTGTATCCACGATTACGAGATCGCCCGGAGCATTCAATAGGCGATCTCCGAGCTCAGAGGCCGGACAGCAGGAGATAAGTACGTCGAGGGCACCGATGGCGGACTCGACCCAGGTACTAAAGTGACGATCGTCAGAGATCACTACGACACGCTTCACATGCACCTAACGAACCTCCTTCCGCACCTCAAGCGCAGCCGGGCGGAAAGCCTCCCGCCCGGCGCCTTGTCACTACATGTTTGCCAAATCGGCGGCCGGAGTTAGCGCCGATCTACAGAATCGCCAGATACTTGTCCTGCTCCCATGGTGATACATAGGTCACATACTCGCTCCACTCCTTCTTCTTGTTGGCAACGAAGAAGCTGTGGATGTGCTCGCCAAGGACTTCCTTCATCAGTTCGGATTTTTCGAACAGGGCAATCGCCTCGCCAAGGTCCTTCGGCAGCGTCTGAATGCCTGCAGCCTCCAGCTCTTCCTCAGTCATGTGGAAGATGTTGTTCGTGGCCTCGGGCATGAGGCTCAATCCTTCCTCGATGCCTTTGAGACCGGCGCCGAGCATGACCGCAAAGGCAAGGTAAGGGTTGGCCGAAGGGTCGGGGCTGCGCAGCTCGACGCGGGTCGCAACCTCCTTGCCGGGCTTGTACATCGGCACACGGACCATGGCCGAGCGGTTACGGCGCGCCCAGGTCACGTATACCGGGGCCTCGTATCCAGGGACCAGGCGCTTGTATGAGTTCACGAACTGGTTCGTTACCGCGCAGAACTCGGGTGCATATTTCAGCAAACCGGCGATGTAGGACTTACCAACCTGCGAGAGATTGTAGCCATCGGGATCGTTCACGTCGAAGAAAGCGTTGCCTTCGGCGTTGAAAAGCGATTGATGTACGTGCATGCCCGAACCGTTCTGGCCCTGGATGGGCTTGGGCATAAAAGTGGCGTATACGCCGTTGGCGTGCGCGATCTCCTTCACAGTGAGACGGTAGGTCATCACATTGTCGGCCATGGTAAGGGCGTCAGCGTAGCGCAGGTCGATTTCATGCTGCGACGGAGCCACCTCGTGGTGAGAGTACTCTACCGGGATGCCAAGTTTTTCCAGCGCGAGCACGGTATCGCGGCGCAGGTCACTCGCCGCATCAAGCGGCGTAAGGTCGAAGTAACCGCCATTATCAAGGAGTTCGGTACCCTTGCTATCAGCAAAGTAGAAGAACTCGAGTTCCGGTCCCACGTACATGGTGTAACCCATGTCGGCAGCCCTTCCGAGCACACGCTTGAGCGCATAACGGGGGTCGCCCTCGAACGGGGTACCATCAGGGTTCATCACCTCGCAGAACATACGGCCAGTACCGCCGTCCTCGCCATTGCTGCGCCACGGTAGCATCTGGAACGTAGAAGGGTCGGGGAAGGCAACCATGTCCGACTCTTCGATCCTCGTGAACCCATCGATCGAGGATCCATCAAAGCCCATTCCCTCGGCAAATGCACCTTCGAGCTCGCTGTCGGTCACCGCAAACGACTTCAGAAAACCCAGCACGTCAGTGAACCAAAAGCGCACGAAGCGCGTGCCCCGCTCCTCCACACTTTTCAGCACGTAGTCCTTATCCATTTTCTTGCTCATCTGTCGAGTCCTCCTATATCGAAGCTTATGAATACACCGTTAGTGTAAGAAGCCGATGTTTCGTATGTGTTTCATAATCAAGAACAATGTGAGAATCTTCCGCATGGGGCGGGCCGGTTACATCAAGGCATAAAGCTTGGCGTACGGCCTATGGCTTATCGGCGCGATACGCTTGAAGGGCTGAGAGAGGATATGCTCAGCATCCATCCCCATCGCCGCGGCGTAATCCTCGATCACGGGACGCAATTCGGTCATGTGCTTTTCGCTCGCCGTCGTGATGCCCACCTCAGCACCACACTGCCACGGCTCGACGGTGCCACGCACATATATGACCCCTCCATGCATGCCTGCGCCGAGAAACCCACCGGCGATCGGCTGACGCTCATCGCGCGTGTTCATGCCGAGCAGGACAAGCATGCCGCCCGCCATGTACTCGCCAAAAAAGTCCAGCGCCTTGCCGCCGCATACCAACACCGGCACGAGCTTCTCGTACGCTTTCATGTGGATGCCCACCCGGTAGCCCACGTCACCCTTTACGTAGACGCACCCGCCACGCATGCCGTAACCAAGCACATCGCCAGCGTCTCCGCGCACAACGATACGGCCATTGCTCATCGTGTTACCCGCGCCGTCCTGGGCATTACCAAACACCTCGATCTCTATGCCGTCGGTGAGCATTGCGAGGTCATTGCCCGCGGTACCCTCGATCTCGATCTTCACGCCGGACACGCCAAGACCGGTACCGATGTAGCGTTGACCGTTAACATTCGCGATCTTGATAAGCTTCGCCCCTGCCGCAATCTCATCGCGCACTGCGCCGTTCAACTGCTGAAAGTACACGCCCTGTGCGTCGATACGCACGATTTCTCCGTCACGCTCGACCACCGGTGCCATGTAGCGATAACCTTCGATCACGCCAGCGGGCGGAGCGATACTTGCTGGCTTTATCATCTCTTCAACTCCTCTCTTCCTAAAGTCCGGCCGGCTTGACGCCGAGAATGAGACCTGTTGACTCGTCGAGTCCGATTGAACGCAGTCGCTCTCGGCTGCCGCGCAGACTCTCCACCGCATTCACCCCGAGCGCACCCAGGATCTCCTGAAGCTCGTGGCTCCATGCATTCACAAGATTCGTCAACCGCTCGGCACCCCACTCTGGATCGATGCGACGCGTGAGTTCCGGCTTCTGCGTAGTGATGCCCCACGAGCACCTGCCGGTATGACAGCTCTGGCACAGGTGACAGCCAAGCGCGAGAAGCGTCGCAGTTCCGATGGCGACCACGTCCGCGCCAAGCGCAATTGCTTTGGCAGCGTCTGCCGACGAGCGGATGGAACCCGCAGCCACGATGGAGGCCTGGTTGCGGATGCCTTCTTCGCGCAAGCGCTGGTCCACAACGGCTATCGCGATCTCTAGCGGAATACCGACATGATCGCGAATGACGGCGGGGGCCGCACCCGTGCCGCCGCGGAAGCCGTCGAGGTAGATGTAGTCGGCTCCAGCGCGCACAATACCGCTCGCTATAGCCGCCACGTTGTGCACAGCCGCGATCTTCACGCCCACCGGCTTGTAGCCGCTCGCCTCCTTCAGTGCGTATATCAGCTGGCGCAGATCCTCGATTGAATAGATATCGTGGTGCGGCGCAGGCGAAATGGCGTCGCTGCCCTGCGGGATCATACGCGTGGCCGAGACCTCGCGGTCGATCTTCTCGCCTGGCAAATGTCCGCCGATGCCCGGCTTGGCGCCCTGACCGATCTTGATCTCGATAGCGGCGGCGCGCTGCAGGTACTCGCGCGATACGCCGAAGCGACCCGAGGCCACCTGCACGATCACGTTGTCCTGAAATGGGTGAAGATCCTCGTGCAGACCTCCTTCGCCGGTATTCATGAGGATGCCGCACCGCTCAGCCGCCATCGCGAGTGAGCGATGGACGCCCAGCGACACCGAACCATAGCTCATCGGCGAGAAGACAATCGGTGTGTCAAGCTTGATATTGTGGTGCATGCCGGCGCCATCGGCGAGCATAAAGCCGCCGTTGCCGTCCGAAACAACCTCGACGCTATCTGGCTTGCGTCCGAGGTAGGTACACAGTTCCATTGGCTCGCGGAGCGGATCGATGGAAGGATTCGTGACCTGGCACGCATCGAGCACCAGCTTGTCGAAGATACGCTCGTAGGGGCGCGGGTTACCCATGGAGGTAAGTAGAACGCCGCCTGTCTCGGCCTGCCTCCAAACCGCTTTTAGCGCGTCGGTAGACCAGTTGTCATTATCACGAAAGGCGAGCGTATTCTTCTCTATAGTTATGCAGTGTGCCGGGCAAAATGTCACACAGCGGTGACAGGCACGACACCTCTCGTCATGCGGAATGGGACGCTCGCTGAAGTCATACACATCCCAACCGCACTGTTGTACGCACCTGCCGCACTTGTGGCACTTGTCGTAATCTATCTTGACCCGGAACTCAGGCTGGATGAAAGATTGTCGCATTTCAGACCATGACCTCCTCGGCGGTGTACGCCATCTCGGCAGTTATCACTGCGCGCGAAGCCTCAATCGGCGACAACGGTGACTGCACTCCCTTGATCCGGGCGATGACGGGCTCACCGGCCTTGGGCGTCCACAACTCGTCGGGTTTGGGAAGTACGGTGCGAATGGCGCTCTCCTCGGAGGCCACCATGACCTTGCTGCCGCTGCGTGCGGCCACAAGCGGGCGAAGCTTGATACGATCGTTCAGCGCTACCATTCCTCCGTTGAAACCGAGCACGATAGCGAAGGGGCCGTTGAGCATGCCCGGGCCGTATACCGCACGAAGCGAACGCATGAGCTCGGCCTTTTCAGCGGGCATGCGGTCGATCCTGGACCACAGTGGCGGTGCGAGGACCTTGCAGGCGAGTTCGATGGGCAGCCTGTGCCGGCGGAGAAGCAAGTCAAACAGGTACGCGACAACCTCGGTATCCGTGCCGAGCGAGCATGCGTAGCCGAACTGCTCCAGGTAGCGGCGATTTATGCCATAGCTCGAGATCTCGCCGTTATGCACTATCGACCAGTCGAGCAGTGTGAAGGGATGAGCGCCGCCCCACCAGCCTGGGGTGTTTGTGGGGAACCGGTTGTGCCCGACCCATGTGTGGCCCTCGTATTTCTCCAGGCAGAAGTAGTGGCCGATCTCCTCGGGATAGCCCACGCCCTTGAAGGCGCCCATGTTCTTACCCGAGGAAGCCACGAACGCACCGTCCACTTGAGAGTTCAAAAGCATGACCAGACTCACAACGTAATCCTCTTCCGAGACCTCACGCTCCTCGAGCATGTGCGTGTGAGGTGTCATGAAGTAACGCCACAGAAGCGGGGCGCCGGTAATGCCTTTGACGGACCGGGTGGGTATCGGCTCGGCCACCTCGATCAAGAAATGTTGGTCGAGGATCACCTCGGCCGCCTCTTTGGCTCCAAGGTCGTGGTACATCATGTGAAAGCAGAAGTGGTCAGGGAAGTCGGGGTAGATGCCGTAACCAGCAAAGCCGCCACCGAGTCCATTGCCGCGGTCGCGCTGCACGGCCATAGCGAGGATCGGCGCCTCTCCACTCATCGGCGCGCCGCTCTCGTCGCAGATACCCATCAGTCCGCAGCCGCCATGAATCTTGAATGGAGACTCCTCACGAAAGTTTCTCGGCTTGAAGTCATAGTATCGATCGAGATCGTGTGGCATGGCTTCTACTCCTCTGTCTTTGTAAGCAGGCGGGCAACCACGTCGCCGCCACCTTCCGGAGGCGAGGACAGTCCAAGTTTCTTGCGAGCGCTCTCGCGGGGTTTCCCGAGCGCACCGGTTCTGAGAAACTCGGCATAAGCGGCAGAGACCGGTTCCGGAGCGGTTCCGGCTTTCACCGTAAGCTCCTTGAGCTGCCGGAAAACATCTGTCATCCCAATACGTGAATGGCATATCTCCCGGCAGGTGTAGCACTCGAGGCATTTCCACAGCTGATTGTCGGCTACAACCTCTTCAAGGCGCCCAGTCAGCAACGCCGAGATGATCTCCGTGGGCTGGAAGGTGGGATCGACCTTACACACAGGGCAGTCGTCCTTGCAGGCCTGGCACGACTCGCACTTCACGAGCAACTGCACGTCAAAGTGCTCCGCCAGCTGCTTCCGGTCACAGGCGCGCGCCTCCCACTTTGCAAGGAACGGGTTCACCGGCACGCGGTGCATATCCAGGCCCATCTCGGCGGGAGTGTGTCCCATCGCAAGCGCGATCAGTTCCGACAGGTAGAAAACGGGCACATGCAAATCCTCGTTCGCGCGCTGCAGCGCCGCTTGATTAAGATCGAATTGCTGGAAGCAGCTGGGGCAAACCACTACGAGCGCGTCGACTTCCTCTTTCTGGAGGTCATAGAGCTTGCGTCGCGCGAACGCGAGTGAGCCCTCGCGCTCGCCCACACGGTCGAGCACGCCGCCACAACACTGCATCTTGGTGGCGTAGTCCACGACCTCCGCACCGAGCGCCGCTACGAGCTCTTCAACCTTCGTTGGCTGGAGCGGGTCGTCCCATCGCACGGCCGGCTGCGGACGCAGCAGATGACAGCCGTAATGTACGGCCACCCTCATGCCCCACAGAGGCTTGACCACCTTGGCACTGAGTGAATCGGCACCGACGCTGTCGGCCAACCATTCGGCGAAGTGCACGATATCGAGGTCACCATCGTAGCGCAGACCCTCTTTGGCGAGCCGCTGATTTGCGACCTCGCGAGCACGCCAATCGCTACGCAAGTGACTGGAGGATTCCTTAAATGTGGAGTAGCAGCCGTTACACGGCGTGACCACACCAAGACCAGCCTGCTCAACGATGGCGAGATTGCGTGCCGAGGCGGTATAGAATGCGTCCTGGTTGTTCGCCTTCACGAGTGTCCCCTCGGGGCAGCACGTGTGCCCGGGCAGCTCATGAACGGTCGCGCCGAGATCGCCCATCACCAGTCGCGTGGACTTCTCTATAAATGGAAGCCTCGCCGGGATTGTGCAACCCCAAAAGACCGCGAACTCCTGCATACTCATTTGCGCCTCTCATGCCCGGAAAACAGAAACGCCCACCCAGACCCTGTTCGGTCCAAATGAGCGTCATTGCTCGTTTCTTCAGTTACGGCTCGCCATTGAGCCGATGGGGGCATTCTAACAGGTCCCGTGCCGTCTGAAAAGGGCCGGGCCTCTTCTGAGCGCGTAAGGATTCGGGGGGTCTACTCTCAGTTCAAAGGATTGAACATCGCACGGAACGCCTGCCGCGTCGAGAACGGCATCAGACGCCCCGCTGGAGGCTCGTATCCCTTTCCGTCAGAGCATACCATCTCGTAGCCGAATCCGTAGCGCCGCTTATCGAGAATCGCGTTTCGCCGTCTTCTGTCCTTGTCTTTGAACGTCTGCTCGCGTCGCGGCACCGGAAGATCATCCCCGGAGGCCAATGTGGCCCTGATGCGCGCCATGTCGCT